>NZ_JACALO010000014.1:0-65862 GCF_030328185.1 Empedobacter sp. 225-1
CTTAAATAAAATGAGCCCGATACAATATCGAACTCATTTTTATAATTATTAATTTTTAATCTGTCCAAACTTTTGGGGGCAGTCTACTTTTGGAAGCTTTTTTTGTTTGATATATATTCAATACCATCATTTCTTGAAATATATTTTTTGACAACAATCGTGTGTATTATCAATTAACTTTTAGTGAAATTGATGTTCGAGATAATAATTGCAAAAATAATAACGGCAATTCCAGTCCATTGAATGGCTAAAACTTGTTCTTGTAAAACGATGAATGCCATGGTTACAGAAACGGGTAATTCTATAGAAGCAACAATACTTCCTAATCCTAAACCTGTATTTGGAAAACCTTTGTTTAATAAAATAGGAGGTAAAACTGTTCCAAATAAGGATAAAAACAATCCCCATGTATAGAAAATTTTCAGGTTGAGAGGATGTATTCCAGTTTTATCATCAGAAAAATTACGGTATAAACTCATTAAACTCTCTGAATAATAAGGTCCTAATTGGCTAAAAAACACAAATAATGCAACAATTATTCCTCCTCCATACAGCATATACAAACTTTTTTTGTAAGGAGGTAAATAATTCGCCATACTATTTGAAGTAAACATGGTTGTGGTAAATGAACAAGCTGCTAAGAACCCCCAGAATAATCCTTTTGGATTTAATTCTACGTCTTGGTTAATTAAGTTTGTAGCCATTGCGGTACCAATTAATACCAAAATCATAGCGATTAATTTTTTGGCCGAAGGAAATTTTTTAGTCAATATACTTTCCACCAAAATACTCAACCAAACTGTTTGCATCAACAGTACGATTGCAATTGATACATTGATATATTGAACTGATAAATAATAAAATAAACTCGTAAAACCTAACGATGTTCCTGCTAAAATAAGCCGTTTTTTATCTTTCGGTTTTACTTTTGGAATTGAGTTATTTTTATTCGCCATAATCAAATTAATAATCAATAAGGATATAATTCCTAAAACAAATTGTGAAGCTGTAACTTCTGCTGTCGTGTAGCCTTGATCGTAAGCGACTTTTACAAAAGTGGCAAGCATTCCGTAGAAGCTTGCGCCCATAGCGACAAACAAAACTCCCTTCAATAAATTTTTATTTTCCATAATTTTTTTTCACAAAAAAGGCTTGATTTTTTTAATCAAGCCGTGCAAGTTACTATATTTTTCACGAACTAAAAAAGTCCATTAATTTCTCCTTCTATCTTGTTGAAGATGAAACCTAAATCTTCTTTGTTTTCTACAAAATCTAAATGATCTACATCAATAACTAAAACTTTTCCTTCTTTGTAATTCGAAATCCATTTGTCATATTTATCATTCAAACGACTCAAATAATCAATACTAATAGAGTTTTCGTAATCACGGCCACGTTTCTGAATTTGAGCTACCAAAGTCGGAATAGAAGCTTTTAGGTAAATTAATAAATCAGGTGCTTCAACAAAACTTGTCATTAAGTTGAAAACACGCAAATAGTTATTGTAATCTCGTGTAGACAAAAGTCCCATATCATTTAAGTTGCTCGCAAAAATATGCGCATCTTCATAAATAGTACGGTCTTGGATAATATCTTTACCACTTTCTCTAATTTCTTTCACTTGATTGAAACGACTTCCTAAAAAGTAAATTTGCAAATTGAACGCCCATTTTTCCATATCATTGTAAAAATCATCCAAATAAGGATTCATTTCTACATCTTCAAATTGAGCTGTCCAGTTGTATTGTTTTGCTAAAAGATTTGTTAGAGTAGTTTTTCCTGCTCCAATATTTCCTGCGATCGCGATATGCATTTTCCAATTATTTTAACGATTGCAAATATACTAAAGCTTAATTTTCAAAACAAAATCTAAGCTGTTAACTCATAGAAAAATCTTTTATTAGAAAAAAATTATTCCGATTGATTTATGTGTTTTTATTCAAAAGAAATTAAAATTAATCTTTTGATTTGAGGAAACTTACAAGCAGTTGTTTTGATTTAAATTATTGATTATTAGTTGTTTTTATTTTAATATTTCGTAATTTTTTACCCTATTTCCATCAAACGTATAAAAGTTAGTTTCGTTAAAAGCCATACTTTTAATGTTTTTCAATTCTATAAGTGTAGTTGAATTTTGATTGATGATATTTTTCGAAATTAGCATATTGTCTTTTATGTAAAAAATAACATCTTTATAAAAATAGTAAGCGGAATCTTTGATATTTATCTCAAAATTAGATTTAAAATTACCATAATCATCATAGATGTAAATTGTTTGTTGACTTTTTAAGTAAACTAAATTTTTATATACATGAATTTTTTCAATGGATTGATCGTTATTTTTCAAATAAATCTGCTTTGAAATTAGAATAGGTTTCTGCAATTGATAATTAAAATAAACCAATTTATTTCCGATAATATCATAAAACCAACAAAATTGATTGTCAACCACTTTTAATGCAATTGGCATATAATCGGTCGATTTTAATTGAATCATATCTTGAATAGAGTTAAGATTCTCATCCAAAATGGTGATTTGATTAAAATTTGAATAGATATAAGTTCTTAACGGATTTCCTGTGTCAACAGTTGTGATTACATTTTTTAAATCAACAATGTTGTTTTTATTCGACTGAAATATTTTTTCAATTTTCGTATCCGAAATCAAATAGAGCGAATTATTAAGATCGGTATCAATTGTATTTACAGTTTTGTTATTGGTTATAAGCGAATCTTTCAACACAAATTTCTGCGCTAAAACATTTAAACATACCGTAACAAAAATGATGGATAAAATGGACTTCATTTACTTGAAAATTACTTCGTAACCAAATCTACAAATTGAGAGTAGGATTACCAAAATAAATATGCAACGAATGAATTTGTTTCCTTTGTTGATGGCTAATTTTGCTCCAATAAAACCACCTAAAGCATTACAAACAGCCATTGGTATAGCGATTTTCCAAATAATTTGTCCTTTGATTAAAAACAAACAAATCGAACCAAAGTTGGTAGCTAAGTTAATCAGTTTAGCATTAGTATTTGCTTTCAGGAAGTCCATTCCAAGTAATGTCACAAATCCTAAAATAAAAAATGTGCCCGTAGCAGGACCAATAAAACCATCATAAAAACCAACAGCAATACTTACGATACAACCATTTATAATTGCGTTATGATAGGGGATTTTGCGTTCAGTTGCTTGGCCAAAATCTTTTTTGAAAATGGTATAAATAGCCAGAATGATTAAAATGACAAGTAAAACAGGTTTCATGAAATCGTTGTCAATAACCGTCAATAATTGCGAACCTAAAAATGCAGAAATAAAGGCACAAGTTGCCATGATAGCAAAGAGTTTCCAATCTATTTTTACTTTCTTTAAATATTGAGAAGTCGCTAAAGCTGTTCCACTAAATGCAGGAATTTTTAGTGTTCCGATAACCGTAGAAACGGGTAAATTTGGTAAGAAAGCCAGCGATAAAGGTGTTTGGATTAAACCACCTCCACCAACAATAGAGTCGATAAAGCCAGCAAAAAATGCAGCAGTACACAGATAAAATAGAATTTCGATTTCCAAAACTGAAAAATTTTGGCAAAGGTAAAACTTGAAACTTGAATTAGATGTGTTTTGAAATTTTATTTTGTGACCACGATGAGATTCGAACTCATACTGTCAGAACCGGAATCTGATATTCTATCCATTAAATTACGCAGCCTAATAAAATATTGACAAATATAGATAAATAGAGAGATATATTTAAATTACTTGTCTGAAATTTCGATGTTGAGTTGCTGTAAAATAATCTCGAAAAATTTGATTAATTTCTTCATTTGATTTTGAGGCTTTTATACCAAGCTGTGGATAAATTGATATGATATGTTGTGTAATCTGTGCTACGGTCTCAATTCCAAAAGCATGAATTTCAGTGTCTATTTTATCTAAAATAAAAGAATTATTGGCTAATAAATCTTCTATATGTTTAGCATATTCATTAGATTTTGACGTACAGTTTTTTAGAAATTTATCAAAGTTAGAAAGTTGATTTGAAGGTATAATTTCTATACTTTTTTCAATAAAATGTTCCGCCATTCCGATATAATTAACCAATAAAGTTAAATCTGCAAAAATTCTAAATGGCACTTTTTCGACTAAATCATCACTGTAAAAATGATTGTAAATAAAGCTATAATCTTGATGAACGACTTGATTTTTAACCTCGAAACTATGAGAGGAAGTTGCAATCATCCCCATTGATTTCCATGTCGAAATTAATTGTACTTGTGATTTATCTAAAATGAAAGAGATGAATTTTGGCTCATTGTTTTCATCAAGAACTTCTTTTCCTTTCTCTAAAATTTTCGCATTTATCGTAAAATGAGTGAGGTAAGGTGCGCCAGTTGCATAATGCCACAAACCATTTATGATATAATTTTCTCCTATCTTTTCTGCCGTACCTCCCAACATACCACTACCGCCGAAACAAGTTTTTTGAGTAGAAAATAAATCAAATGCAATATTGGGTTGAAGATTTCTTGAGAAATAATTTGCGCCACTACATAAGGTAACAAACCAGCCTAAACTTCCATCAATTTTAGCAACTGATTGAAGAATTTTTAATCCTTCGGAAAAAGGTAACCCAAGTCCGTTGTATTGTTTTGGCACCCAGATATTCAACCAATTCTGATTGTAAATATAATCGAGAACCGTTTGGTTGAACGTTTCTTTATTCAATAATTCTTTTCGAAGTGAATTGATATTATGCATTGTTTTGGTTTAAAATTTTCTTCCAATTAAAATATCCAGAAATGGCAACGCAGAATAAAATCAAGGATAAAACAGCGTATAGGTACAAATCTTTGTGAATCATCAACGGGATAGAAATAATATTACTAATGTTAAGAAGAATCCAATTTTCGAGTTTTCGTTTTGCCATCAACCACATGCCTGCCCATGCAAATGCACTAACCAAAGAATCCCAAATAGGAACATCCGAATCTGTGAAATGCGTTAATACCAAATAAAATATTCCGAAACTACCTAAGACGATTCCTGAAACAATTTTCCATTCTTTTTTATTGGTTTTTGTAATTTCTATTTCGTGAGTTTGTTTTCCGTATTTCCAATACAACCAACCATAAATACTCATTATCAAATAATAAATATTTAACGTAAATTCGGCATATAGCTTCGAATTAAACATGACGAAAAGTGTCAAAATAATCCCAGCAATTCCGAAAAGATAATTTTTAGGATTATTAAATCTCGCCAAAAGGACTTGAAAAATTGAAAAAGTAACACCCAGCCATTCTAACCAAGTAGTTTGTAAAATAATTTCCTTCATCATAATTTTTTTGTTGATGAGGAGATAGAAGTTATTGCTAACATCAATCCCTCCGCCAGTATTACCTGGATCAGGTGTAGAACAAAATGTTCTTGGGTATATTCTCAGCCAATTTTTAGCACCCCATTGAATTGCGAAGATGGAAAGATCTGTAGAGATTTCCAAAAGAAAAGGTTAAAAAATTAATCGTTTAATAATTCTGGACGTTTAGATTTTGATAAAGTTAAGATAACTAAATTGTATGAATCTTTTATCCATTGTTTTAGTTGAGTATCTTTTACATCTTGGTTGATTTTTACAGTATTCCAATGTTTTTTGTTCATGTGATATCCTGGATTTACTGCTTCATAAATTGATCTTAATTCTATTGCTTTATCAGGATCACATTTAATATTTACTGAATCAAATTCATCAATATTACACAAACAAAACATTTTACCCGCAATATAGAAAACCAGTGTCGCTTGATCAAAAGGAAATTTTTCTTCTACCAAAGGTAACCCTAAACAAAAATCTCTTAACTCTTCAATGTGCATCGTTTAACAATTTTTAAGTAAGGTACAAATAAAACGAAAACGACCTTGCAAACAAGGTCGTTTTCTATAAAATATGAAATGTAACTGCAATTAGTTGACATCCCACCAAACACGCGTATTGATATCGTCAGCTCCCATTTGTTGAATGGCCTGTTGGTAGCCTTCAGGGTTGTAATTTCTGACACTTGTTGGATAAAGTAAACGTCGAGGCATTTTCTGATCATTCAACATCGTTGAAGTTTTTGGTAGAGTAGGGAATCCTGTACGTTTATATTCAAACCATTGTTGGTAATCAGTAAAGAACAAAGCAAAATATTTTTGTTCGATAATACGTTCTAAAGAATTATTGTATTTTATTTTTTCGTGTTCTAAGAATTCTGTAGTGGGCTCGGAGTTTGTCCACAAAACGACAGCTGCTCTAACAGCATTTTCATAATGTGTTTTTGCATCGCCACCTAATCCTTTTTGAGCAATTTCGGCTTTAATAAATTCTACTTCTGCATAAGTCATCAACGGAATTTTCATAGGTGCAACAACAATTGCATTATTCGGTGATGAAGGATTGAATTTAAAATCTGAACTATTTCCTTCATAAGCAGCAGGAACACCCTTATAACCTAATGAAGAACCATCAAGATTAGAAGCTTTGTTCACTAAAAATGGTAAACGAGGATCGTTTGTTTCGTTCATTTTATCTACAAAAAATTCGGTAAATGTACGACTATCTCTATAATCTTGTTCTCTTGGCCAAGGCGATAAACTTGGTGCTAAACCAGAAATTTGTAGGATAGCAGATTCAGATTCAGTTTCGAAAACTGGATAAGTTGTCGGATTGTCGATCATTTTTTTGATCTCTGTTAATGCAGAAGCGTCACGATTAGAGATTCTTAGCAATAATCTCATTTTTAATGAATTGGTGAATTTTTTCCAACGTGTAATATTGATATTTTTTTCACTGCTTGGGAATAATATATCACTACCATATTTTAATCCCAAATTAGTCACATATAACTGATTTGCTTGTTCTAAATCGTTTATTAATTGGTTGTAAATATCTTCTTGACGATCAAATTTTGGTTTTGTAATTCCTTCTTCTGCTTTTGCAGCTTCAGAAAAAGGAACGTCACCAAACATATCAGTTAAATTAGAAATAACTAATGAACGTAATGTAAGCGCGATTGCCTCGTAATTTACATCTCCTGCTTTTTGAGAAACTTTTAGCATTTCTTCTAAATTTACCAAATTTTTATACGCATTATTCCAAGTAGAATTACCTGTTCCATTGGTTACGTCGTAGCGATGAAGTCCCATTGCATTACTTGGATAAGGAAAATGAACTTGCATTAATTGCGCTGTGATATCGTAGTTTTTTAATACGTTGTTTTCTGCTAAATCATAAATAACAGGATTTAAAACTGAACCAGAATTTATTTCAGTGATTAAGTTAGGATCTTCGTTAGCTTTCTCAAAATCATTTGTACAAGAGAAAGTAGTTGATATAATGGTTAAGGCGAAAAATAGTTTGATTGAAATCTTTTTCATTTTAATAAATTGAATGTTGTAAATTATAACGAAGCTTTTAATGTAATTCCGTACGTTGCAGTTGAAGGCATTTGTCCCATTTCAACTCCAGGAACATATGTACTTCCGTTTAATGATGCTGTTTCAGGGTCGTATAAAGGGAAATCACTAATAGTAAATAAATCGCGGCCATATACAGTTAGAGATAAAGCTTCTAAACCTGTTTTAGATAATAATCGTTTAGGGAAATCGAACGTTAAACTAACATCTCTTAATTTTAAATATGATGCATCGAAAGAGTTAGATTCGACGTTTGCTCTTCGGTTATATTCTTTATAATAAGTCGCTACATCAGTTTTTGTTGTATTCTGAGAATAAGTTCCATCAGGGTTTAAAACTACTCCATCACCAATGATAAAACCATCTTCTCGACCTGGTAAAGAATCAGCTAATTTTCCTTGTTCCATCATTTTGTGATATGTTTGAGAATAAACAATTCCACCATATTGACCATCTAAAGTAAAACTGAATCGGAATGTTTTAAATTTGATTTCGTTTGTGAATCCTGCTCTCCATTTTGGTGTAGCGTCACCAACATATTCATTCAGTCCATTTTTGATTGGAACACCAGTTTTTGCATCATAGATAATTTGTCCAGCTTCATTGCGAACAAATTTTTCTCCATACAAAGCAGTAGAAGAACCTCCGACTTTCGCAATTTGATAAACCGTTCCTGATTGTCCTAAAATCATTTGATCATCCTCAATTCCTTCTACCAAAGATTTTACTGTGTTTTCATTTTTAGTCCAAGTTCCAGTCATTTTCCAGCTGAAATCATTTGTTTTAATTGGTGTATATGAAGCAGCTAACTCAATTCCTCGGTTTTCAATTTCACCACCATTTACAACTCTTTTCGAGTATCCAGTTGTGATATCATTTGGTAATTCGAAGATTTGATTTTTTGTACTTTGTTGGTAAAGTGTAAAATCTATACTTAATCTTTTCTTGAATAATAATGCTTCAAAACCAGTTTCCCAAGATGTAGTAGATTCTGGTTTGATATCTGGATTAAATAATCTTCCTGGAACAACTGCAGATCCAGCAAAATCGCTTTGACTATAATATCTACTTGTCCATCCTGTTGTACCTCCGTTACCAACTTTCGCAAATGATAATCGATATTTTAAATAGTTGACAGGTCCTTTTATTTTGAATAGATCTGATAAAATAAAACTTGATGAAACAGAAGGGTAAAAGAAAGAACTGTATTTTAACGCTACAGAAGAGTTCCAATCATTACGACCTGTGATATCGACAAATATCATGTCTTTCCAGCCAAAAGATGCCATACCATATAATGAATTTTCTTTTAAATTTGAATCATACGTTCTTGCAAAAGGAGAAGTTAAGCCATTTGCGAGTTTGTACACTCCAGGCGATGCTAATCCATCAACCCATGCGGTTAAATTTCTGTATTCATAATTTTTTCTATTACCTCCAATATTCGCACTGAAACCGAAATCACCCCACTTATCTGTATAGTTCATTAAGAAATCGATATTTGTTTCTGTCTTAGAAATATCTTGTCTTTTGTAATATCCATTTGGTGTACGATTCATATCAAACGGACGTTTTTGTTCGCGCAATTGTGTATAGGTATTAATGGCAGGACGTAACATTAAACTTAACTTGTTACTCAACTTGAAATCAGCTCTAATATTTCCGACAAGTTGATTGCTACTCATAGGATTAACCGCTTCGTAAGCAATTGCGTAAGGATTATCCATATACGAACTAAAAGGACGAATTATTTTTACACCATCATAATTATTTTTCCAAATTGGTTTGTACCAATTCAAATCTACGTTTGGATTTTGAAAAATCATGAAATATGCAATCGAACCATTGTTGTAACCCGTTCCTGGTAAGTTGTCACTCGTTTTACGAGTATAGTTTAATGCAGTCGATACTTTGATGCGATCACTTACTTGATAATTACCATTTATTGCAGCAGTGTAGTTTTCGTAGCCTGTATTTGGCATAATCCAACTATTTTTTTGATGTCCAATAGAAGCTCTAATACTTCCTTTGTCATCACCACCCGAAAGAGTTACAGCATTGCTAAACGTAAAACCTGTTTCCCAAAAACTTTTTCTGTTGTCTTTGTATGGACGCCACAGCGTTCGTTCAAGGCCTTGTTTTTCTAAATTTGGATCGTATTGATAGAAATATTGACCATCAAATTTTGGTCCAAAAGCAGATGATGTACTTCCTGTGTTTGGTCCATCCTCAGAAGCTTGGTACGAGTAATATGGATTACCATTTTTGTCAAAACTTTTTCCCGCTCCTTGTCCATATTCGTATTGAAAATCTGGCCAATTATTTATAACATCTATTGCAACAGTTGATTTATATTCTAAGCCTAATTTTTTTCCTTTTTTACCAGATTTAGTTGTGATGATTAAAGCTCCATTTGCAGCTTTATTTCCATATAAGGCAGCAGCGGCAGGTCCTTTTAAAACGGTTACACTTTCGATGTCAGATTGGTTAATATCAGAAATTCCATTTCCAAAATCAATCGGAGAATCATCACCCATATAAGCAGTGCTATTTCCAGATGATGTCATTTCAGTACTCATCGGAACGCCATCAATTACTATTAATGCATAGTTTTTAGATTGATCAATAGAGTTTGCTCCACGTAAAATAATTTGTTGTGAATTAATTGGTCCATTACCACCCGAAATAATATTTAGACCAGCAACTTTTCCTTTTAATCCAGAAGACCAGTTATTTGCTTCCGCGGTAGCAAGTTCCTCCGAACTTATATTTTGTTGCGCAAATCCTAATTTTTTTTGTTCACGTTTTATTCCCAAAGCCGTTACAATAACCTCATTCAATTGGTTGGCTTCTTCTTGTAAAGTTACTTTTACTTGAGAACTATCTTTTGGCGAATATTCGACATATTTGTGTTGAGAAGAATTAATGATTAAAGTTGGCTGTGCAACATTTGTCGCTAAAAATTCAAAAAAACCATTTTCATCTGTAAATGTTTTGTATGAAGTTCCTTTGATGATTATCTCTACATCAGCTAAACCAAACCCATTTTGATCAATGATTTGACCTTTTATTGGGTTTTGATA
Source organism: Empedobacter sp. 225-1 (assembly GCF_030328185.1). Taxonomy (NCBI): domain Bacteria; kingdom Pseudomonadati; phylum Bacteroidota; class Flavobacteriia; order Flavobacteriales; family Weeksellaceae; genus Empedobacter; species Empedobacter sp. 225-1. The sequence continues at coordinate 10,540 of NZ_JACALO010000014.1, forward strand.
GTGCGAAATAGATAGATGAGAAATTGTATTATCGTAAGTTTTAGCATTGGCGTGTAAACTTAAAAATCCACCAAGTAGGAGTAGTGGTAATTTTAATTGCTTCATATCTATGGAAATAAATTGTTTATGTGTTAAAAATTTTAACAAAACTAATTCATCTATTTGTGAAGTTGTTTAACTTAGGATTAAGAGATTTTTAAGTTAACATTACTAAAATAGAGGGTTTGAAGATGTTTTTACATTGAAGTAAAGGTTTGTTGATTTTAATTTAACGTAAATAAATTTCATATTTTTTTATCAAAAAAAGCCACTCCAAACGAAGCGGCTTATCAAGATATCTAAAGACTTGTTATTTAATTACTTCAAAAGAAGATTTTTCTATGAATGTGTTTCCGTATAAATCTGTTGCACGAACTTCTATTTGATGTGTGCCAACTTGTAATTTATTAGGTAAACGAACCGACCAAATATGTGTTGAAATTTCTGGAGCAGAAGGTCTATTTCCTATATTAGTAATTTCGGCCTTATCAATTCTTACTATTGTTTCCATGTAATTATAATCAACCGTCGGATCCCACTTCATTTTTTTCCATTCACCATTATTCACTCTATATTCAACTGTATTCGATTCGTGTCCCATAAAAAAGTTAGCATAAAGAAACGCACGATTACGCTTTCCTTCTTTTACTTTTTGGGTATGGTACAAATCTATTTGACGCTCTTTTTTATCATTTGCTACCTTATAGTCAAATTTATATTGATTGCCATCTACATGTAAAAATGCATAACCTTTTGGCGTTCCATCTCGCATTGTAGAAGTCGGCACTCCTTTTGCATCTTTTGGACCAGAATACCAATCGCCCGAAGTAGTTCCAACATTATATTCATGATGAGGTTTTTCTTGTTGCCAACCATCATTATTTGCATAATAAATTTGCTCTTGATAGTGCGTATGTGCTGACATTGAAACCGTATTTGGGTATTCTTTCAACAAGCCGAATAATTGATTTCTATCCTCAGGACGTATATTTCGTAAAGGAATATGAAAGGCTAAAACGATTAAGTGATCTTTTGGAACAAATTTTAAATCATTTTTGATAAATTCTAATTGATCAGGACGAAATCCTCCCCAATAACTTTTTCCATCACGAGGATCTGGATACAAAATATCATCTAATACTATAAAATGCGCTTTACCTATCGTATAAGAATAGTTGTTTGGGCCAAAATTTTTCTCGTATGTTTCATCAGAATATCGATCTTCTTTTGCATCATAATTCATGTCATGGTTTCCCATTACATTGTACCATGGCAAACCAACTTTCGATACAGCCTTGATATAAGGTGGATGAAGATCTAAATCATCACCTACTAAATCCCCCAACGAAATCCCAAATTCCATTCCTTTGATTCCTTTTACATCATCAATAATTCCTTTCGAAAAATACTCGATTTCTTCTTGTGTGTAAGCTTGTGGATCTCCAAATATGACAGCCGAAAATTTATCGTTTTCTTGTGTCGAGATTAATGCGAAATCTATGCTTTTTGGCGTTTTACCAGTTGGTGCAGATCCTGCAAATTCTAATTGAGGCGAACCGTTTGGTTTGTTAATATAAAAAAATTGAGGTTGGTTAAATTCGTTTGTCGGAACTTTATAATTGTTAGGTTTTACAACAAATAAAATGGTTTCATCATCTATTTCAATGTTGTATTCTCCCTTTTCATTTGTCGAAACAACCTGTTTTCCGTTACTAACTTGAACGTTAGCTAAGCGTTTTTCAGATTTATCAAATTTATTGTTTTGATTTTTATCTTCGTAAACGATTCCTTTTGCAATTTGTTGGGCGTGAACAGAAGTGAATAATCCTCCTAAAAATACCAGCGATAAAACTATTTTTTTCATGATGTGAATTTGTTTTGTAATGCTGCAAAATTCAGTATTTATTAGTTGTTTTGGATTAACACAATAATAAGTAAAGATTAAATTATGGTAAAAAATAAGTGCTAATGGAAATCTTTATATAGGGAATTATGAAGGTTGTGAATAGTTAAAATAAAAAATCGTTCAGAATTAATAATTCCGAACGATAATATGATAACATTTAATTTTAGATTCTTTGACGTAATATATTTTACCTAATTTGACATAGGTTTTAAGGATTTGTTCTAATTCTTTTTCAAGTTTAGCGTTTGAACTTATTTTATGATTAAATCTAACATAAGAAATGTCAAAAGCTGCACCAAAATTATGCGAACTGTCGTTGGATGATGCGTTTTTATTGATTCCTCTCAATCGATTTTGATCATGTAAAGTTCTTGTCATCGAAGTAACTACAAAAAAATTTTGTCCAGTTGTCTTTACAAAATCTCTTGCAATACTGCTCAAAATATCTCGACCTTTTGGAACAAGATAGGAATGACTATGCGTTAAATCGCCTACACGCCAGCCATAACCACGTTGTTTTATTTTGACTAATTTACCTTGGTTGATATATTTATTTAACATCTTATCTCCATCTATTAAGTCAAGTTTATGAGATTTTGCTGCATTCAGATGTTGAACATATTCTTTTGAAGGTTCTATGACTACTCGCTTTTGAGCATAACCAATAAAAGAATAGGAAACAAAAAACGCTATTAAAAATTGTTTCATGATTTTATCCTCTCTTGCAAAAATAGAAAAGAACTTTAATAAATTACATGGTTGTCGATTTAAATTGTTCTGGATTTCGAACGGTTACATGAAAACAACGTTGTCTATACTCTTTTATGTAGTAAATTTTTCCTTCATCTTGCAATTGTTTTAGAATAGCTTCTAAGTTGTCGCGATGTGTTTTACTGTACGTATATTTATTATTGAATTTTGTATAAGATAAATCGAACGATGCACCATAATTGTGTGTGCTTTCTCCTTTTGCAGCATTGCTATTAACTCGTCTCAAACTTGCTTGACTTTCCTCTGATCGAGTGAGAGAAGTTACCGCAATAGTTGCATTGTTTTCATCCAAAAATTTTGAAGCAATTTTTTCTAAAATAGTTTTTGCTTTAGTATTTAAAAATGCTTTGCTATGAGTTAATTTTTCGATTGTGTAACCATTTCCTTCTTCAGGAATTGCAACTAATTTTTTTGTACTCACTAATTCATCAATATCACTAAAACTCTTTACAAGCGGAACATTGAAGGACTCGGCAGCGATTAAATGATCGCTATAGGTCACTTTTTTTGTTGTGATAGAAGTAGTTGAAGACGCAGTGTTTTCTGCTAATAAATAACTTTCTTGACTTTGAGCAGATAGGTAAATTCCGCTAAAAAGGCAAGCAAGAGCAATTAATTTTTTCATTTTTTAAATTTATTACCTCACAAAATTAAAAGTTACAGTTTAATAAAGACTTGTTAAAAATTATAATGTTTAGGTAAATTTTCTTTAAAATTATCTTAAATAAGTTCTCTAATTGGCATTATTAGATAAGTTTAGAGGAAATTGATGTATTTCTCTTTCTACATATAATATCCTTAAAAATGAAGACAAATACATGATATCCTACTTATTTCCTTATTTTTGTACTTATTATTCATTTTTATTTTTAGACCTATTTATCAAATGGCAAAAGTTAAAGTTGGAATGGTACAAATGACTTGTACTAATAACAAACAAGAAAATTTAAACAAAGCAATCGAACAAGTAAAAGTTGCAGCAGCTAAAGGCGCTCAAATTGTATGTTTGCAAGAATTGTTTACCTCATTATATTTTTGTGATGTCGAAGATTATGATAACTTCGATTTAGCAGAAACGATTCCTGGTCCATCAACAGATGCGTTATCAGTAGTAGCAAAAGAATTAGGCGTGGTAATTATTGCTTCTTTATTCGAGAAACGTGCACAAGGTTTATACCACAACACCACTGCAATTTTAGATGCTGATGGCGAATATTTAGGAAAATACCGCAAAATGCATATTCCAGATGATCCAGCCTTTTATGAAAAATTTTACTTTACTCCAGGTGATTTAGGTTACAAAGTTTTTGAGACTAAATTTGGTAAAATTGGTGTTTTAATTTGTTGGGATCAATGGTATCCAGAAGCAGCTCGTATAACAGCTCTTAAAGGTGCCGAAATTTTATTTTATCCAACAGCAATTGGTTGGGCAACTGATCAGGATGAAGAAACAAACGTAGATCAATACAACGCTTGGCAAACTATTCAGCGTTCACATGCTGTAGCAAATGGTGTTCCTGTTATTTCGGTAAATCGTGTTGGTTTCGAGCAAGATGGTGCAATGAAATTCTGGGGAGGATCTTTCGCAACAAACGCTCAAGGGAAATTGTTGTATTTGGCATCTCACGAAAATGAAGAAACAGAAGTGGTCGAATTAGATTTGAACGAATCTGACTTTTTCCGCAAACATTGGCCTTTTTTAAGAGATCGTCGTATCGATTCATATCAGCCAATTACAAAACGTTTTTTAGACGAAGATTAAGATAATTCATGAAAAAAGTATTTTCTCTTGTCACATTGATTGGAACGTTTGCATTTGGTCAAATAAAACCAATTCAAATAGATTCTATTAATTCTCATCTTTACGTTTATCAAACGTTTAATTCATTTCAAGGCATTGATTATAATGCGAATGGAATGTTTTTGATCACTGATAAAGGAATTGTTTTGTTTGACGTACCTTGGCAAAAATCTCAGTATCAAACAATGAATGATCTTGTATTAGAGAAATATCATTTACCAGTTATTGCTGTTTTTGTCACACATTCACACGAAGATAGAGCAGGAGATTTGAGCTTTTATAATGATTTGAATATCCCAACATACGCTTCATCTTTCACTAATTCTATTTTAAAAAAGGAAGGTAAAGCAACTTCGAAATTTGAAATAGAATTAGGTAAAACCTATAGATTTGGTAAAGAAAAATTTGTCATCGAATATTTTGGACAAGGTCATACAGCAGATAATCTTGTGGTTTGGTTTCCGAAATATAAGGTTTTGAATGGAGGTTGTTTGATCAAAGGAGCAGATGCAAAAAATTTAGGTTATATTGGTGAAGCTAATGTTACTGAATGGCCAAAAACAGTTCAGAAATTAGTAACGAAACACCCAAAAATTAATCAAGTTATTCCAGGTCATGATAATTGGAAAGCAAATGGGCATATAGAAAATACGTTTAAACTTTTAGAAAAATAACAAAAATTGAACACTATAGATACAACTCAATTTCCTAAAGATTTAGGATATCGTTTTCCTGCTGAATGGGAAGAACATGAAGCAACTTGGTTATCTTGGCCGCATAAAGAAGAATCTTGGCCAGATAGAATTCATTTGATTTATCCTGCATATGCTGAATTTATCGCCGAGCTAACAAAAGGTGAAAAAGTTCGTATCAATGTAAAAGATGAAGAAATGAAAACATTTGCTTTGTCTTTTATCGAAAAAACAAATGCAGATTTAGCACAAATTGAATTTTATTTTAACGAAACAAATGATGCATGGTGTCGAGATCATGGCCCTGCTTTCTTGTTGAATAGAAATAATACAGATCACCCAAAAGTAATTGTAGATTGGGGATTTAATGCTTGGGGAGGAAAATATCCACCATTTGATAATGATGATGTCGTACCTACAAAAATTGGAGCAACTTTCAATCTACCTGTTTTTCATCCAGGAATTATTATGGAAGGTGGAGCGGTTGAGTTTAATGGAAAAGAGACATTGATGACATCAAAATCTTGTTTATTAAATAAAAATCGTAACCCAACGTATAATCAAGAACAAATTGAAGAGTTCTTACGTAATTATTACGGAGTTTCGCAAATCCTTTGGGTTGAAGACGGTATTGTTGGTGATGATACAGATGGACATATTGATGATACCATTCGTTTTGTAAACGAAGATACTGTTTTGGCAGTTGTTGAGACAGATGAAACGGATGATAATTACGAATTATTACAAGTAAATCTTCGTCAATTACAAGAAATGAAATTAGCAGACGGTCGTCCTTTAAATATTATCGAAATTCCTATGCCAGATGCTGTTTATTGCGAAGGTGAGCGTTTACCTGCTTCGTATGCAAATTTCTATATTGCAAATAAATCGGTTATTGTACCAACCTATCGTTGTGCAAAGGATGCAATTGCATTAGACATTATTCAGAAATGTTTTCCAAATCGTCAAGTTGTAGGAATTGATTCTACAGATATTATTTGGGGATTAGGATCTTTTCATTGTTTGAGTCAACAAGAACCAAAAGTTTAAAAGAATAAATTTTAGAATAAACTATAAAGCTGAGTTTAAAAACTTAGCTTTTTTTATACGATTGATTTTTATTTAAGTAATTATAAATCAGTTTGTTTTATTTTATTATTTCGGAAATGTAAAATGAAAAAGGTTAATTAGAAAATTTCTTTAAAAGGAATTTCAAGTTGAGTTCCGATTTTTTTATGGTTATTCTCAAGGTTAGAAATTGATACTCCTAATAACCGAACAGTTTTGTCGGATGAATATCCTTCTGCCAATAAATCATAACAGATTTGATCGAAAAGGTTTTTATTTTTTATTGAAAATGAAGCAGATCTACTTTTAGTTGAAACTGTAAAATCACTGTATTTTATTTTTATCGTAATTGTTCTTCCGTAAACAACTGTTTTTAGTGACCAATTCCAAACGTCTTCTATTAACGGAAATAAAGCAACTTGTAACTCCTCTAAATTCTCCAAATCTTTATTAAATGTAGTTTCAGAGCCTGATGATTTTCGAATTCTGGTCGGATTAACTTCCCTCAAATCTAATCCTCTTACAATATTATAATAGTATTGCCCCGATTTACCAAATTCTCGTAAGAGTTTTTCTAATTCAAGTTTTTTTAAATCCAAACCTGTATGTATTCCCATCATGCGCATTCGTTCTGCGGTCACTTTTCCTATTCCATGAAATTTTTTGATCGGAAGTTGTTCAATAAAACCTTCAGCCATTTTTGGCGTAATCACAAATAGTCCATCAGGTTTGTTGTAATCAGAAGCAATTTTAGCTAAAAATTTATTAAAAGAAACACCAGCAGAAGCAGTTAGATTTGTTCGTTGTTTGATTTTTTGTTTAATTTCATTCGCAATTTCAGTTGCAATATCAATGTTTTTATGATTTTGTGTAACATCCAAAAATGCTTCGTCTAATGATAATGGTTCAACCAAATCGGTGTATTCAAGAAATATTTCACGAATTTGATTTGAAACTTCTTTATAAACTTGAAATCGAGGTTTAACAAAAATTAAATGAGGACATTTTCGTTTTGCAACCACAGAAGACATTGCAGAACCAACTCCATATTTTCTGGCTTCGTAGCTTGCAGTCGCAATAACTCCACGTTCTTCATTTCCGCCGACAGCAATGCATTTTCCTCTTAATTCTGGAAAATCTCGCTGTTCAACAGAAGCAAAAAATGCGTCCATATCGATATGAATAATCTTACGCTGCATCTTGCAAAATTACTCGCTTTATTTTAAATGGTAGGTTTGAATAAATTTTTTTAAGTTTTTTTTATCCGCAACAATCGTTAAATAGTCACCTAATTCGATGGCAACATTTCGATCGGGATTATGAATCATTTTACCATTTCGTTCTATAGAAACAACAATTCCTTTTGCAGTATCTTTCACCCAACCAATTGTCTTGTGCTCCAATGCACAAAAATCTGAAGGAATTACGACTTTATCCAATGTGAAATTATCAGTATTTTTTAAATCATTATTTTCTGAAGGTGTTTCTCCAATAATGTCCAAATATTTTTCAAATCGTTGAATATATTCATCTGTTCCAATAATCCCAATTTTATCAAAAGGATATAAAACAGATTCAGAATTTGGTGTTTGTATAATTCTATCTCCTCGTTTGATATAAGCTATATTAATCTGAAATTTTGTTCGCCAATCTAATTCTCCTAATCGAACACCAACAAAGTTTGCATTTTGTGGAACAATCATATCCGAAATATGTGTATTATCCCATGTATATTGAAACTTCTCTTTCTTCTTTTTTTCTTGAATTCTTTTGCTTAAAATTTCTCGTTCATTTAAATTATAAATAAATTTTGTTTGAATATAATTATAGAATTGATTGAAAAATTTTGACAAAAAATACATCATAATCAATAAACCAATTGCTAAAATAATAGAAGCAAGCGTACTGGTTAAAAATTGATTGTAAATAAAAATAACAGCAACAATAACCAACACTAATCGAATAAAAATAATTGCAATGATGGGAGCGCGATTATAGTTAGATTCATCCCAAAATTCGCGTATAATTTCTCTCTTAGGACGATAGCCAATAATTGCCCAAATAAAAGGAATACATAATACAAAAGTTAGAATAAGACTAACTAAACTTGCTCCAAAATACGTAAACCAATCCATTAAAAAGAGTAAAAAATAGCTTTTTATAATAAGTGTAATTGCAATAATAATTATTCCATTGATAAAAATTGTACTGAACGTTTGCTTAATAATTTTATTCCATTTATTTTCATTTTGAATATGTTGCGTATCTGTTGAATATTTTTCAATTCCAATTATAAATTTTTGAGGTAAGATTTTCTCTAAAATTAAATAAACTTTGTCCGAAGATTTGATTAAATATGGAGTTGTAAACGTTGTTATAGCAGAAACACCAACAGCTACAGGAAACAGAAAATCACTTGTAACACCAAGAGAAAGTCCTAAACCAGCAACAATAAAGGCAAACTCTCCAATTTGAGCCATACTCATCCCTAATTGAACAGATTGTTTTAAGGGTTGTCCCGAAAGGATTGCACCTAAAGTAGTGAAAATTAATTTTCCGAAAATAGTCAACAATGTCACAATTAAAATTGACCATTTATGTTCGTACATCGAAACAGGATCGATCATCATTCCGATTGAAATGAAAAAAATTGTAGCGAAAAGATTTTTTACGGATTGAAAATTAAGTTCGATTTTTTCAGCATAAATAGTTTCTGCTAAAATAGATCCCATTACGAAAGCACCTAATTCTATCGAAAAACCTGATCTATCTGCAATATAAACCATCCCAAGACATAATCCAATTGAAATAATTAATAAAGTTTCGTCATCTAAATAATTTTTGATTGAACGTAAAAAGGTAGGAATGATAAAAATTCCACCAATAAACCATATTGCTAAAAAGAATCCTAATTTAACAAAAGAATTGATCAAATCGCTTCCGTCAAAATGTTGGCTAACGGCCATTGTAGAAAGCATAACCATTAATAAAATGACAACAATATCTTCTACAATCAGAATTCCGAAAACGACATTTGCAAACTTTTTTCGTTTCAAACCTAATTCTTCAAACGCTCTGATAATAATTGTTGTAGAAGAACTTGCTAATAAACCACCAAGAAAAATACTGTCCATTGTTGACCAGTTCATTAATCGCCCAACAAAATAACCAACAGTTACAATACATACAATTTCGACAATTGCTGTGACGGAAGCTGATCCACCAACGTTGAGTAATTTTTTGAAACTAAATTCGAGTCCAAGACTAAAAAGTAAAAATATCACACCAATTTTTGCCCAAATTTCAACGTTATGTTCTTCTGCAACTGTAGGAATATATTCGAAATGTGGCCCAACCAAAAAACCTGCAATAATATATCCCAAGACAAGTGGTTGATTGATGCGTTTAAAAATAAGCGTTGTCACAGCACCAACACAAAGAATTAATCCTAAATCAATAATGAGTTTTGGCAAGTGTTCTTCCATAAATTGCGTTTAATTTTTACTAATTTAATGTTTTTTAATGGATAAAATACTGCTTAATAATCGATTAAATTTTAATTTCTAATAATAAAAAAACTCACTAATTCTGATGAATTAGTGAGTTTGTATTTTGATAGTTTGAATTGTTTATAATGATATTTTTGCTAAATAAGAATCACCATCAGTTTTGATTTTTGTACAAGATAGTTGATGATATTCACACGCATTTTTTAACGTGTCAAAATCCAAATACAACCACTGAATAGGTTCTTCTTGTTCGCCTTTATAATGAACGGTGAAATCTAACTCGCCATAATAATTTCCATTGCTTGGAATCCATTTTCCGCCATCTTCATCTTCATCAAACATGTAAATAATATCCGTTCCATCAATCAAAACTTGACCATTTTCGTTCAATATTTTTTTTATTTTATCCAAGAAAACATTGATTAATACAAGGTTCTGAAAAATCCCTGTTCCGTTCATTAAAAATAAAATGGTATCAAATTTTTCAGTTTCATCTAATTCAAGAAAATTTTGAACTTTTACATTTTGGATACCTCTCAATAAACAGGCTTCTATTGCTTTGGGAGAAATATCAATTGCACTAACTTCTTTCTCTTTTTCTTGTAAGTAAAGTGAATGAGAACCCGCACCACAACCAACATCAAGGATTTTTCCATTCGCTAAATCCAACGCTTTTTGTTCTAAAACCGGCATCTCATCGTAACCTCGAAAGAGATAATCAATTGGCATAACATCTAATTCTGAAATAGATGTTTCAGTATACAAATCTTCGGGCGATTGATTGGTTTGATAATCTAAAATTGCTTGTCCGAAAAGGTCTTTCATGTAATTTGTATTTTATGTTCTGATTTTATTCAGAATATTTTATTCATTATTTTTTGCTAAAATAGCCTCCACAATTTGTTGTGCATGTACGCGCGAGTTTTCGATAAACCAAATATTCGTCAACATTCCTCCACAAACAACTCCTGCCAAATATAAATCATCTACATTAGTTTCCATTGTTTGGGGATTATATGTAGGTGTTTTTAATTCATCATGACTTAATGTAATTCCACAATTTTCGAGAAATTTGAAGTTAGGATGATAACCCGTTAAGGCTAAAACGGTATCATTTTCTATTGAAATATCTCCTTGTGGTGTTTTAATATTAACCTGATTTTCATGGATAGAGGTGATATTCGAGTTGAAATATGCTTTGATACTTCCTTCCGTGATACGATTTTCAATATCAGGTCGAACCCAATATTTTAAACGATTTGTAAAACTATCTCCTCGAATTACCATGGTTACATTTGCACCCTTTCGGTAACATTCTAAAGCGGCATCTACGGATGAATTATTTGCTCCAACAACGACAACATTCTGAAAAGAATACGGATGCGCCTCTTTATAATAATGATGCACTTTTGGCAAATCTTCGCCTTCTATTTGCATCATATTAGGGATGTCATAAAACCCAGTTGCAAGCACTACATTTTTTGCAGAATAGCTATTTTTTGAGGTGTTAATTACAAAATTTGAAGTTTCAACTTTAGTGATAGCTAAGACTTCTTCATAAAGATTTAAATTAAATTTAAAATACTTATGAATGTTTCGATAGTATTCCAACGCTTCTTGTCGACCAGGTTTTGGTGCAATACAATTGAACGGGATATCACCAATTTCTAATCGTTCGGCAGTCGAAAAAAAAGTCATGTACAAAGGATAATTGTACAAGCTATTTGTTAAGGCTCCTTTTTCTAAAATTAAATAAGAAAGATTGTTTCTTTTCGCTTCTATTGCACAAGCTAAACCAATAGGTCCAGCACCGACAATTATCAAATCATATTGTTCTTTCATCGCGCAAATTTACGGATAATCAAATCGGTAATCCATCCATTTTTATCAAAAGTTTTATAAAAATAATGTTTAACTTTTTGGATTAACAAAATATATTAATAATTTTGTTTGACAAATTTGTCAAAAATAAAATAGCACATAGATATGAAAGATGATACGGAAGAATTAATCAAAGAAACAGCAAAAAGGATGTTTTTTGGTGAAGGTAGATTTCATGCTACTACACAAGAAATAGCGGATGAAGCGAAGGTGAATCGTACGTTGATCAATTACTATTTTAGATCGCGTAACAATTTGATTAGCATTATTTATGAAGAAGCAACAGTTGTGAGTAATGAAAAATCGCGTGCAATTTTAGATCGAAATCGTGATATAAAAGAGATGATAGGAGAGTTTATCGAAGATTCAATTGCTACATCTATAAAATTCCCTTATTTGGAAACCTATATCGTTACCGAAATGAATAAAAATAAGACGATGTGTTCTAAATTAATGAAAGATAATTTGGATGAGGTTGTCCAAGTTTTTTATGAACGATTAGAAGAAGAAATGGAAAAAGGAACAATAGAAAAAATGGAACCAATTCAGTTTTTATTGAATATGATTTCGTTAATTAATTATCCGTTTACTATTCGTCCACTTCTTCAGTTAGACTTGAAATTAAGTGACGATGATTTTAAACGAATTCTTTCGGATCGAAAACAGATTATACTCAATACACTTTTTAATAAGAAATAAATTGATGAAGAGGTTCAAATTATTACTTTCCATAGCGATTATAGCAGTAATGAATACCGTAAATGCACAAGAAATTATTGCACTAAAAGATGCTATAAAATTTGCATTAGAAAACAAAGCGGATGCAAAACGAGCAGATTTAGCAATAAATAAAGCGGAATTCAAAATAGACGAAGCAAGAGCTGGAGCTTTGCCACAAGTGAGTGCTGATGCCGCAATTCAGTATAGTCCAATTTTACAGCAAATGGTTTTGTCCTTTGCGGGGCAACAAATGAAAGGTGAAATGAGTAGGCCTTGGGTTTCGAATATCGGTGTTAATGTATATCAAACATTATTTGATCAGCGTGTTTTTACAGGACTTAAAGCGGCGAAATCTACACGAGAATTTTACCAAATCAATGCAGAGTTAACGGAGGAACAAATTATAGAGCGTGTAGCAAATGCGTATTATCAAGTTTTTATTCAAGAAGAAAAATTAAAAACGATTGATAAAAGTTATGAGAACACGAATAAAGTTCGCAATGTTATTAAAAGTTTGGTGGAAAATGGATTGGCAAAACCAATTGATTTGGATCGAATTGTGGTTCAATTAAATAATATTTCCTCTTCACGTCAACAATTGGTAAATGCTGTGGAAATCAACAAAAATGCGTTGAAATTTTATATGGGTTATCCAATCGATGAGCCAATTCATTTGAAAGAAGAAACAATTACCCCAAATTTAGTTTTATTAGATCATCAGGTTGAAGTCGAAAATAGAACAGCGTTCAAACTTTTATCCAAACAAAAAGAATTATTAGGTTTTGCGAAAGATGCGGAACGTGCAAATCTTTATCCAACCGTTGGTTTAGCAGCTAATTATGGTGTCGCAGGAATGGGTGATAAATTTTTAACGTCTAAAGATTATTTTTGGTCAGATTTAGCTTCAATTGGATTGAGTGTAAAAGTTCCAATTTTTTCTGGAGGAGCTACAAAAGCTAAAATAAATCAAGCAGAAATTGATTTACTCGATATTGAACAACAAATGAATGATATGAAACTGGGGTTAAGTTTAGAATATCAGAATGCTAAAGCTCAAATTGAAAATACGTTAAAAAGTGTTGATATTCAAGAAGAAAATGTAATGTTAGCTGAGAAAGTTTTATCAAATACACAAAATAATTATCAGCAAGGTTTGGCAAATTTGACAGAAATATTAGATGCCGAAAATGCGTTAACAGCTGCTCGAAATAATTATTCAAATGCTTTATTAGAATATAAAATTGCCGAAATAGCTTTAATAAAAGCCAAAGGAGATTTAAACACATTAATTCAATAATAGAACCGATTTATGAAATCAGTAAAAACTTTACTTTATATATTAATTGCTGCTGGCTTGATTGGAGGAGCAGTTTACATCATCAAAAATAACAAAGCGAAGCAAGAAGAAGAGGTTGCGATTGTAAATGAAAGTGCCGATGAGGTGGTGGTGAATACTGTCAAAGCGAAATACGAAAGCTTGAATACAGATTATACATCAAACGGAACATTTGCACCGTTTCAAGAAATGAGTTTCCCGTCTGAAATTTCAGGACGAATTGTGCGTGTTTTGGTTGATGAGGGGAGCTATGTTTCTGTTGGACAAACATTGGCAACAATTAAAAAAGATGCAATTGAAGTTGATGTGACACAAGCACAAAATAATTTACAAAATGCTATAATGGACAATGAGCGTTACGAAAATGCATACAAAACAGGCGGAGTAACAAAGCAACAATTGGATCACTCGCGTTTACAATTAAAAAATGCGAGAGCAGCTGTTTCTGCTCAAAATTTACGTGTGCGCGATACCAATGTAAAAGCAACAATTTCTGGTGTAATTAATAAACGTTACATCGAACCAGGTTCTGTTGTAGCACCAGGTTCACAAATGTTTGATATTGTAAATGTATCAAAATTAAAATTACAAGTTACAGTTACAGAAGCTGAAGTTGTGAATTTAAAAGTTGGTCAAACAATCAAAGTGTTAGCAAGTGTTTTTCCAGATCAAGAATTTGCAGGAAAAATTTCTTTTATTGCCCCTAAAGCAGATGCTTCGTTAAATTTTCCAGTAGAAATTCAAGTTTCGAATAATTCGGGATTAAAAGCTGGTATGTATGGAACAGCAATTTTTTCCACAAAAGATGATGTTAATGCAGGTAAAAATGTTTTGGTTATCCCATCCAATGCTTTTGTAAATGGGATTAGTTCTGGACAAGTTTTTGTCGTTGAAAATAATATCGCAAAACTAACGAAAGTTGTCATTGGAAAAACGGTAGGAACTGAAGTTGAAATTATCAGTGGAGTAAAAGAAGGAGCTGAAATTGTGACAAGTGGTCAGATTAATCTGAAAGATGGAACGAAAGTGAATGTTGTAAAGTAAGATAATTTTTCCATGAAAATAGCAGAAATATCAATTAAACGTCCCACAATGATTATCGTGTTATTCACGATTTTAACCTTGGGAGGATTGTTTAGTTACACACAGATGGGATACGAATTAATCCCAAAATTTGAAACGAATGTCGTAACAATTTCAACAATTTATCCTGGAGCTTCCCCAAACGAAGTTGAAAACTCTGTTACCAAAAAGATAGAGGATGCCGTTGCAGCCTTAGAAAATGTAAAAAAAGTAGAATCGAAATCCTACGAAAGTTTATCAGTTGTAATGGTAACGTTGAATTCTGACGCGAATGCAGATTTAGCATTGAATGATGCGCAACGTAAGATTAATGCAATCGAAAAAGATTTACCAGACGATGTTGATCCACCTTCTTTGACGAAATTCTCGTTAAGTGATTTACCGATTATTACTGCCGGTGTGACATCTGATAAGTTGACAGAAAAAGATTTGTACGATTTATTAGATAAAAAAATAGAACCAGTTTTGTCTCGTGTGACAGGTGTCGCACAAATAAATTTGATTGGTGGTCAAGAACGTGAAATTCAAGTCAGTTTAGATCCTTTGAAATTGAAAGGTTATGGTTTATCTGTCCCTCAAATTCAACAAGCAATTTTGACATCTAATTTAGATTTTCCAACAGGAAGTGTAAAAACGCGTGAAAATTCGACAATTATCCGTCTTTCTGGTAAATATAAATCGGTAGAAGAATTAAATAATTTAGTTATTTCTTCGAATAATGGAATTCAAGTTCGTTTATCAGAAGTTGCTTTTGTACAAGATTCTCAAAAAGAAGTTGAGAAAATAGCACGAGTTAATCAAAGTTCAGCGATTATTGTTCAGGTTGTAAAACAGTCTGACGCAAATGCAGTTGCGGTTTCTGAATTAATGAAGGAGACGATCCAAAAAGTTGAAACAGATTATAAGAAAGAAGGATTGAAAATTCAGATTGTAAATGATACTTCTGACTTTACATTAGCAGCTGCAAATCATGTTATTTTCGATTTGCTTTTAGCAGTTGTTTTGGTTGCAGTTGTAATGTTTTTGTTTTTACATAGTATTCGAAATGCCTTTATTGTAATGGTTTCTATTCCAGCTTCGTTAATTGCAACGTTTATCGGAATGTACTTGATGGGATATACGCTAAACTTGATGTCTTTACTTGGTTTATCTCTTGTTGTAGGGATTTTGGTGGATGATGCCATTGTTGTTTTAGAGAATATTTACCGTCACATGGAAATGGGAAAATCGAAGATTAGAGCATCTTATGATGGTTCAAAAGAAATCGGATTTACAGTAACAGCCATTACATTGGTCATTGTAGTTGTATTCTTACCAATTGCGATGAGTACAGGTTTGGTAGCGAATATTATTGCACAATTTTGTGTGACAGTTGTTATAGCAACCTTATTATCCTTGTTATCGTCATTTACAATTGTCCCTTGGTTGTCTTCTCGTTTCGGAAAATTAGAGCATATTACAGGAAAAAATATTTTCGAAAAATTTATTCTTTGGTTCGAAAAACAGTTAACAAAATTTACACACTTCATTTCAGATATGTTAGAGTGGTGTCTTAAAACGACTACTCGACGTATTGGAGTTTTTGTTGGAGTTTTTGTTGTTTTGTTTGCAGTTGTTGGCGTTTTAATTGGAGGAAAATATGTTGGGAATGAGTTTTTTCCTAAAACGGATAAAGGAGAATTCTTGGTGCAAATGGAATTACCTAAAGATGCAACAATCGAAGAATCAAATTTTGTTACGCAAAAAGCAGAGAAATTTTTACGCAATAAAAAAGAAGTAGTCGATATGATTACAACTGTTGGTCAAAGTTCTGAAGGGTTCGGAGCAGCACAAGCAACAGCTTACAAAGCGGAGATTGATGTTATTTTGAATGATAAATCAGAACGTGAAGACAATTCGTTTATTTATGCTGCAAAAATAAAGCGTGAATTAGAAAAAGAATTGGTTGGAGTAAAAGTAAAAACCGTTCCAGTAGGTATTGTTAGTGCAGAAGAAGCGCCTATTGCTTTGGTGGTTACAGGATCTAATGTAGAAAGTGCAATGATATTTGCCGAATTAGCCAAACAAGAATTAGAACAAATCAAAGGTTCTTCGGAAGTGAAATTAACAACTGAAACTGGAAATCCTGAAATTAATGTCCAAGTTGACCGCGATAAAATGGCTCTATTAGGATTGAATTTGCAAACGGTTGGATTAACCATGCAAACGGCTTTTTCTGGAAATACCGATGGTAAATTTAGAGCAGGTGAATACGAATATGACATTAATATTCAATACAATGATTTCAATCGTTCGAATATTGATGATGTTCGTAGTTTGATTTTTGTGAATGATAAAGGTCAACAAATTCGTTTGGATCAATTTGCAACAGTGACGCAAAGTTCTGGACCAAGTTTCTTAGAACGTCGTGATAAAACACCTTCTGTTACAGTTCAATCTCAGGCTGTTGGTCGTACTTCAGGCGATATTATAAATGAATTTACAGAAAAATTAAACAAAATAGATAACAAACGACCTACAGGAGTTTCATATGTTTGGGGTGGAGACAAAGAAATGCAAGACGAAGGTTTTGGTACATTAGGTTACGCATTATTGGCTGCAATTATTTTAGTTTATTTGGTCATGGTAGCCTTGTACGACTCATTTGTTTATCCATTCGTAGTATTATTCTCTATTCCATTATCATTAATCGGAGTTTTCTTGATTTTAGCTTTAACGAATAATTCGTTGAATATTTTTACGATTCTCGGAATGATTATGTTAATCGGTTTAGTGTGTAAGAATGCTATTTTATTGGTCGATTTTACAAACCATAGGAAAGAAGCAGGAGAAACAACTCATGATGCATTGGTACAAGCCAATCATGCGCGTCTTCGTCCAATTTTAATGACAACCATTGCCATGGTGTTTGGTATGATTCCAATCGCTTTAGCAGAAGGGGCAGGAGCAGAGATGAATAACGGATTAGCATGGGTAATTATTGGTGGATTAGTTTCGTCATTATTCCTTACATTAATCATTGTACCAGTAGTTTACTCCTTATTTGATAGTGCAATAAGACGATTCTCAAAAGGAGAAAAAATTGATTATGAAGCAGAAATGGTTGCTGATTATCAATCACGCCAAATAAAAGAAGAATGGGAAAAATAACCATTCAATTCGATATTTAATAATTGAAGTCGCTCTATTTTGGAGCGACTTTTTTTATTTTAACTATAATTAGTGAGTTTTCTAAAATTTAAAAACTTTATTTTTGATTCAATTATTAATTTTGAGAATTTTATAAATGAAAAAGATATTTCTTTTGACAGCTCTTTTTGCAGTGTCAACTCTTTTTGCTCAACAAGTTACCAATACATTAGAAGGTGTTTTTACAACAAAGTCAAAGGATGAATTATACAATCCATTAAAATTTGATGGAAAAGGAAAAGTAACAATCACTGAATTTGACGAAGAAGGGTACGAGTTTTTTGAGCGCAACGATTCAGTAGTGATTTTTGTAGAGAAAACAGTTTTTATCTTCAAAAAAGAAAAGAATCAATTAAAAGGAATTTCAGATTGGGTTGATAAAAAAGTATACAAATCTAATCTAAAATCTTTCGAAAATAAACCGCAAACAGAGGCTAAATTAGCACAACGAGCAGGTTGGATGGCTCAAAATTATGACATTAATTTTAAAAATAATGCAAGTTATTTGTTTGATTTTGATGAAGAAGGTTTGAATCGAAAGTTAAAAGAAAACGAAACAGCAAATGCTAAACTTTGTAAAGATGGTTTTGACGAAAGTTGTAAAATAGTATTTGCGTATAAATTTGCTGAACAATCAGGTGGTATTTTTGAGACTTTATCAGCTACAGAAGAGTTGAAATTGGAACCCAATAAAGAGTTAGAGCAATTGGCACAACGCGTACTTGATTTAGGAAACCCAGATGGATACGGATTGTTTTATAACTATTATTATTTTACGGGCGAGAAAGAAAAAGCTGAAGAATTTCTTCAAAAAGGATTGGATTTAGGTTCAAAGTATTGCACGGAGATTTCATTAAATTTAGCTTTAAGTGAATTAGAAAATAATATGAATGAAGAAATAGAAGAAGCAGTGGAATAACTGCTTTTTTTGTTAAATGATTAGTTATTTAGTATATATTTGGAAATAATTAAAAACAACTAATTGTATAAGATAAAATTGCTTATGAAAAAATTTTTATCCTTTTTATTTATCTCTACATCTATTTGTAGCTTTTCTCAACTAAACGTATATACAGTTGATGTAACTGCAAATGATATTGTTTACGACAAAGTATCAAATAAAATCTATGCAAGTATTTCCAGCGCAAACGGATCAAATGGCAATAGTATTGGAATTGTGAATTTAGAAACTTTTCAATTAGAAAAAACTGTTTTCATGGGAAGTGAACCTACTGTTTTGGCTATTTCTGATGATGGTAAATATATTTACGCAGGTTTTGATGGAGCTTCTATCGTTAGAAGATTTGATGTTCCAAATCAAAAAGCAGATTTGCAATTTAGTTTAGGAGCAGATTCTTTTCTGGGGTCATTTTATGTAGAGGATATAGAAGTTATGCCAGGTAAAGCCAATACTATAGCGGTTTCTCGACGTTATAAATCCGTAACACCAAGACATGGAGGAGTAGCAATTTACGATGATAATGTAATGAGACCTACAACAACTCCAGGTC
The DNA here is from genome assembly GCF_030328185.1 of Empedobacter sp. 225-1. NCBI lineage: Bacteria > Pseudomonadati > Bacteroidota > Flavobacteriia > Flavobacteriales > Weeksellaceae > Empedobacter > Empedobacter sp. 225-1. Next base: position 30,046 of record NZ_JACALO010000014.1, read on the forward strand.
ATTCAGGAAGTAACGTTATCGAGTTTACGAGTGCAAATTCTTTAATCGGTTATAACAACGAATCGACAGAATACGGGATAAGAAGACTATCTGTTAATAACGGAGGTGTTTCAAATGTAAGCCTTTCGGGAAGTGTTTTATCAGGATTTAACTTAAATTTTAGCTATTTTAACAACAAAATGTATTCGTACGACGGAAAAGTTGTAGATGTAACAACTCAACCATTTGTTATAGGTCAATTTCCTAATGTAATTGGACCTGTTGTTTACGATGAAAATACAGATCAAGCATGTTTTGCAAGTTACGATTGGAATGGTAATATCTCTTTCAAACGATTCAATGCCGAAACATTTTTATTGGCTGATAATTTACCAATTTCTCAAGCTTTTGGTTACACAGGATCTATAATTAACTGTGGAAAAGGATGCTATGCATTTAACACTTCAGACAATAAAATTGTTATTATCAAAGATGCAAAATTATCTACATCACAGAATTATATTAATAATTCATCAGTAGAAATTTACCCAAATCCAACGACAGATTTTGTTTACATTAAATCGGATAATATTTTATCGAAAGTAGAAATTTATGATATCAGTGGAAAATTAATCCATCAATCTTCGATAACAACTAAAATCGATATTAGAAATTTCTCAAAAGGAAATTATATTTTAAAATTAATCGACAATAAAGGAAATGTTACTACAAAACAAATTCTAAAAAAATAAGTTGATTTAGTGTCAACTTATTTTAGTTCTGGACAAAATAAATAAAAAAAAGGATTTCATTCGAAATCCTTTTTTTATATAAAGTGTGTAATATCTTATTTATCGATAGAACCCATCACACGTTGCATGAAAGTATTGGCAGCAGTACGCTCGTCCATTCCTTCTTCTTCCATCATTTGTTTCATTTCCATTGCTCCACAAATGTTAGAAATCATTTCACCGATTACTTCTTGCTCTGGCTCTTTAACCGCTGGAGAATCAGCATAAACTTCTAAAACTTCTAAAGCCGTTTCCATTGCTTCAATCGAAACGTTTTTTGCTAAATTTTTAAATACCGGCAGCTTCATTGATCAATTCTTTTACAGCATCAATTTTAGATGCAGTTACTTGTCCTACATTAACTCCTCCTTTGAAAACAGCGAAAGTTGGTAAATTTGGAACTTCAGCCAATTTTCTTGATTCTACTAATTTCTCAGCATCAACATATAAAAATTCTGCTTGACCTTCGTATTCAGCAGCTAATTTTTTGAATTTTGGTTTTACCAAACGGCAGTTTCCGCACCATCCAGCACCATATTGTACAATTACGATATTGTTATCAGCAACTACTTGTGCTAAGTTATCTTGTTCTAATTCTGCAAACATTTTTTTAATTTTTAAAGTGTTAAAAATTGGATATAAAAAAGGCTGTCTAAGGTATTAACTTAGTGATTTTACATTGAAAATAAATCAGTTAAAAATCTTCTGTCAAAATTTAGACAGCCTCTCCGTGAATTTTGGAATTCTAAGATTCCAAGTTATTTTTTAGTGAGAAGCTAAGTAAGAAGCTACACCATCTTTAGTAGCGTTCATAGCATCTTTTCCTTCTTCCCAGTTAGCTGGACAAACTTCACCGTATTTCTCAACGTGTAAAATTGCGTCTAATAAACGTACATACTCATCGATGTTACGACCTAATGGTAAATCGTTGATTGTTTCGTGACGAACAACTCCATTTTTGTCGATGATGAAAGTACCACGGTAAGCAACTGGAGCTCCTTCAAATTTTAATGAATCGTTTTCTTCGTTGTACACATACTCACCTGCTAATACACCATAGTCCATAGCAATAGTTTTAGCTAAATCTGCAACGATTGGGTAAGTAACACCTTCGATACCTCCGTTATCTTTAGCAGTGTTTAACCATGCTAAGTGAGTTTCTTCTGAATCACAAGAAGCAGCGATTACAACAGCATCTCTTTTTTCGAATTCAGCTAATTTAGCTTGGAAAGCGTGTAATTCTGTTGGACAAACAAATGTGAAGTCTTTTGGGTAGAAAAATAAAACGATATTTTTCTCTCCGATTGGCATTGAAAAGTTTTCTACGATTTCGTCTCCATCAATTACTGCTGGCGCTGTAAATAAAGGCGCTTTTTTTCCTACTAATGACATAATTTTAGTTTTTATATTTTGTTTAATAATTCTAAATTTGATAAAACTAATTAAAGTTTTTATCTCTTTTACTGATGCAAATTTAGGCCGATAATTTCAATAGTCAATAGATTTTTAATTTCAATTATAGATTAAACTATAAATATTATTTATAACATAGAATTAATAAAAATCATTAAATCAAATTCTACTAAACTCCTAATGAAATCAAGCGTTCATCTTATCTTTACGCTAATTTACGGAGATTTTTTACCTTAAAGAATGATATTCCTTATGTTGAAGATTATTTAAAATGATTTAAATTTTATTTCTATATTAGTAGAGCTAAAATGATACAAAAATGCTAAAATATTTATTTATTCTTCTGCCAATAATTGGAGTTTCGCAAGATGCCATTCGTGTAGAGTATGAAGTTCGTCAAGAGTTTGACAAAAGTAATTTAAAGCAATTATCTGTAAAACAAGAGGAAATGCTTTCTAATTCTGAGAATAAACGCTATTATTTTGAGTTGGTTGTGAATAATTTAAAATCAAATTACACAGAAATTGAACGGATCAATAATGAACAAAATCGAGGAACTTCTTTTGGATTGACAACTAATATAAGCGCAACTATTTTTAAAGATTTCAATGCAAAAGAGTTATATGAAAATAGTATAATGAAACCGAAGTTGTTTATTAAAGATTCAATTCAGTCTTTCCCTTGGATATTGAGTAAAGAAGAATCAACAATCTTAGGTTACAAAGTCAGAAAAGCAATATATACCAATTCTACACAAACTGTGGAAGCGTGGTACGCACCAGATTTACCTTTTCGTGACGGACCTTCTCGTTTTAACGGATTACCGGGGTTAATTTTAAAAATTAAATTCAAATTACCATTTATAAGTGATATGGATACAAATGTTAGTTTTACGGCAATTCATTTAAAACCATACGCAGGGAAAATAGAAATACCAAATAAATCGAAGAAAGTAACCAAGGAAGAATATGACAAGGAGATAGAGAAATCAATGGGAAAATCTGGAGGAATAATAAATCAAGGCGTAGAGAAAGATTAAAAGAATGAGGACTTCAATTTAGAAGTCCTTATTTATATTGCATAAAACAAACATCAATTATTTCATCTGCAAAATTACAATTACTTATTTCTATCGGAATAGTATTAATCCCTTCTTGAATTGTATATATAGCCGAATGTTTCGAATAAATTTTTGAAGCATTTTTAAATTTAAATTGAAAAATACCTTTCTCATTCATCATTCCTCTATTGTTGATAGTGACGGTATACTTGCAATTATTCAAGGTTTTGTTCCAATCTGTTACATCAACTGTAAAAGAACAAGAATAATGTTTGCTGTCATCTTCTTGCCATAAACAAGACTGAAAACTTAATAATAAAATGAAAAAACTAAATTTTATATACTTCATTGACATTGATTTGAGTTGTAAATAAGCCGTAATTTACAAAAACGGTATCTTTTTTCAATTTATCTATCGTTCCAACACTCGATGAACCATGAATTTTGACACGATCACCAACTTTCAATGCCTCAATTTTTTTCTTCGTTTCAGCTTTTTCTTTCTGTTCAATGACTTGTTTTTGTTGAGAAATTGTTTCTGAATTTTCTTTTAATTCTCGCTTAACTTCTTTCTCTACAATTTTTTCGATTTTCTTTAACTGTTGAACTTCTTTCGTCTTTTTCGAATTTTCCATTTCAATCAACTTCAAGAAATTGGCAATCATTTGTTTTTTATTCTTCGTTTTTAAGTAAGAATCAGCCATGTCCGAAATACGTTCACCCAATTTCAAACGTTTTTGTTCACGATCATATAATTGTTGGAAATCATATAATTTTTGCTGAATTTTTTCGTTCGTTAGTTCTAATTTTTCATTATGTTCAATATTCGTTTCGCGTAACTCTTCAACATGATCTTTCGTTTTTTGAATTTCGAATTTTTCTTGTTGAAGTTTTAAAATAGTTTTATCTAAACTTACTTTTTCACTTTCAACTTTTTTCTTCGCACGATTAATCAAACGGTAAGGAATTTTATTTTTCTCTGCTACTTCAAATGTAAACGAACTTCCAGCTTGCCCAATTTCTAAACGATAAAGTGGTTCGAGCGTTTTTTTATCAAACAACATACAAGCATTTATCGCTTCTGGTAAGCTTTCAGCACTCAATTTGATATTGGTGTAATGCGTTGTAAAAACGCCAAAAGAATTTCGTTCATAAAACTCTTCAAAGAATACTTCTGCTAATGCACCACCTAATTCAGGGTCAGAGCCCGTACCAAATTCATCAACCAATAATAATGTTTTGTCATCTGCATTTTTCAAAAAATACGACATTTGTTTTAGACGATAACTGTAGGTTGATAAATGATTTTCAATCGACTGATTATCCCCAATATCGGTAAAAATTTGATCAAAAAATCCAAATTGACTTTCTTCTTTTACAGGAACTAAAACTCCACTTTGAATCATCAATTGCAATAAACCAATTGTTTTTAATGTGATGGATTTTCCCCCTGCATTTGGTCCAGAAATAATAATGATTCGGCAATCTTCGTTTATTTCTAAACTTTGTGGAATTGTTTTTTGTGTTTTTCTTTTATTGTTTAAATACAAAACCGGATGAAACGCATCCACTAATTTAATGATTCTCTTTTCTGAAATTTCGGGTAAAATACCATTGATTAAATACGCATAATTTGCTTTAGCTTGTGTAAAATCAATGTATTCCAAAAACGTTTGATATTCTTCAAGATGAGGTTTGTATTCCGCAATTTGAGCAGTTAAATCCAATAAAATTTGAATAATCAAATGTTTTTCTTCTTCTTTAAATTCTTCCCATTCGCGACGAGGATTTAGGACACTCTCTGGCTCAATAAATGTAATTGATCCTGTTTTTGATGTTCCTAAAAATTGACCTTTTACACGTTTTCTTAACGCAGATTTTACAGCTAAAACTCGACGATTTCCAATAACAGATTCACGAATATCATCCAGATAATCAGAATGATAACTCATCGACTTGTTAAATAATTCGGTAATACGACCATTTAAATGACGAAGTCTATCACGTACAATTTTTAAAGCTGGACTTGCATCATCTTTTATTTCTCCAAATTTATTGAATACTTGATCAATTAATTTTACGATATTTTTTTCGTAGTTAATCGTCGAAGCTTTCTCGAATAAAACAGGTGTGTACTCATGAAAAAGCGTCAAATATTTCAAGATTTCTTTTACTTGAAGTGTATTGGCCTTGATTTTGAAAAATTCTTCGGCTGGCAAATAATAATTTTCGATTTCTAATCGACTCAGATTTTCATCTAAAATATAATATTCTGAAAAAGGAAAACGATTTCCCGTTTCAAATGTTTTCAAATATTCATTTGTCGTCTGAAGGTCCTGCACCAAAATTTGGTGATCTTCATAAGGTTTTAATTGATGAATAAATTCTTCAACCTTTTCTGTATAAGCAAATTCTGCGATTTCTTTTTGTACCGCATTAAATTCTAAATCCTTTAAAGTTTGTTCTGATATTTGCATTGATACAAATTTACGCATAATTTTGTTTCCGTAATAAAAGTGAAAAATGGATGTGAAGATTGATGCGACTTGGAAAGAAGTATTGAAGGATGAATTTGAGAAAGATTATTTTATAAAATTGATTGATTTTGTTAGAGATGAATACCAAACAAAAACAATTTACCCTCCCGCATCCAAAATATTTTCTGCTTTTGATAATACATCATTTGACAATGTTAAAGTCGTTTTAATTGGGCAAGATCCCTATCATGGGGAAGGACAGGCGAATGGATTGTCTTTTTCTGTTGCAGATGGAATTAAATTACCTCCAAGCTTACGCAATATTTACAAAGAATTAAAGAATGATTTGGACATTGAAATTGCTACTTCAGGTAATTTAGAACCTTGGGCAAAACAAGGTGTTCTTTTATTGAATGCAACATTAACCGTTGAAGCATCAAATCCTGGATCACATCAAAAGAAAGGTTGGGAAAAGTTTACAGATGCTGTGATACAACAGCTTTCAGATAAAAAAGACAACGTAGTGTTTATATTATGGGGAGCCTATGCACAAAAAAAAGGTGCAAAAATAGATCGTTTTAAACATTTTGTGATCGAATCTGCACATCCGTCTCCATTAGGAGCTTACAGAGGGTTTTGGGGAAGTAAACCTTTTTCTAAAACCAATTCATTTTTAGAAGCTAAAAATATTCAGCCAATTGATTGGAAAATAAAATAGCCAATTACATCATCATAATTTTTTTTAGATATGCATTAAACATCTGAGGAGAATTGATATTAATATATGGGATTTTATCTGTTATTTTCTCTTTTAAAGGTTTATAGCTTGTTAAAAAAATAGTGATTGTAGGATATTTTTTTTTGATAGTGATGATATAATCTGTTAGCGTATTTATATTATAATTTTCACTGATGTAAATAACGATATGGGTGATGTTTAGATGTTCCAAACATTCTATAATAGATTTTAAACTTTGATTTTCACCTAAATAAATTCCTTTTTCATTGTTTATTTTTAAAAATAAATAAGAATATAACAGTTCTAAATCATGAAATTCATCTTGTGGTAAAAACAACATCCATTTGCGATTATTCGTTTCTGTTTGATTTATTGATTTAATAAGATAAAAAAGATGTTTTCGAATTAAATTATTAGAAAATGAAATCAATGATTCTTGTATTGAATACTTTGCAAGTATTTCTGACATAAGACTCAAAAAAGGAAATACAATGTCGTTACAACAAATCCCAATGCCTAATTTTTTGAAGCAAATGGTTAAGACTGTATCAAAAAACTTCGCATCATACGAAAAACACGAACAAACCATTAGTTTAATTAATGGACGATAATTTTTATTATTTTGAAGATAAGTTTGTATCTCAAATTCACAAATAACTTGTAATTCGGAAATTGTCTTTAAACTCAATTTCTCAATCGTATTTTTTTTATTTGATTCATTAAGAAAAGAGATCAGCATTAATTTCTTTAAATTTTCGTGATCAAATAAAGTATTTTGATTAATTTTTTCTTCCGTAAAAAGCTTATACTTCTTATTCCATAATGTAATCATTTGTTCATTCAATTCAGAAAATTCAGAAAGGTTTTTCAAAGTATAAGTATTCATATAACTCAGTTTAGTGCTTTTAAAGTTAATGATATATTGCAATAAAATCAAAAGAAAATTTATGAACCTGTCAATGTTATTTGTTTATTTTACTTGATATGATAATTTATAGGTATATTTTTAGTTTAAAAATTATAGTATCTTAGCAAGAGTCATTAAAAATCAAAATCACAAATAAATGTCACAAATTACTCAAGAAGAAAAGAAAGAAAAGTTTGTACATCCTATACAAGAGGCTTATCATCCTAAAAACAAAGTGCGTATTGTAACTGCTGCTGCTTTGTTTGATGGGCACGATGCTGCTATTAATATCATGCGTCGTATTATCCAAGCAACAGGTTGCGAGGTTATACATTTAGGTCACGATAAATCTGTTGAAGATGTTGTAAATACAGCCATTCAAGAAGATGCAAATGCAATTGCTATGACATCATATCAGGGTGGTCATAACGAATATTTTAAGTATATGTACGATTTGCTTCAAGAAAGAGGAGCAGGTCATATCCGCATCGTTGGTGGTGGAGGTGGAGTTATCTTACCTTCGGAAATCAAGGAATTGATGAATTACGGAATTACACGTATCTATTCTCCAGATGACGGGCGCGAATTAGGTTTGCAAGGAATGATTAACGATATGGTTGAGAAATCTGATTTCCCTACAGCTGCTTTAGAGTTACCAAACGGAAAAGATGTGTATCAATCGTTACAAGATAAAGACATCACAACGATTGCTCGTTTAATTTCGTTAGCAGAAAATCGCGAAGAGGACTTTTTAAAAGCCTTTGACTATGATAAAGTAGCAGATAAATCGGCACCAGTTTTAGGAATTACTGGAACAGGTGGAGCAGGGAAATCTTCTATGGTTGATGAATTAGTGCGTCGTTTTTTAATTGATTTTCCAGAGAAATCAATTGCGTTGGTTTCAGTTGATCCTTCAAAAAAGAAGACAGGAGGAGCGTTGTTAGGCGATCGTATTCGTATGAATTCAATTAACAACCCTCGTGTGTACATGCGTTCGTTAGCAACTCGTCAATCAAACTTAGCTTTGTCTAAATATGTAGAGGAAGCGATTCAGGTTTTGAAAGCGGCGCAATATGATTTGATTATTTTAGAAACTTCAGGAATTGGACAATCGGACACCGAAATTTTAGATCATTCGGATGCATCATTGTACATCATGACACCAGAATTTGGTGCTGCAACGCAGTTAGAAAAAATCGACATGTTAGATTTTGCTGACATTGTTGCGATCAATAAATTTGATAAACGTGGTGCTTTAGATGCGTTACGCGATGTGAAAAAACAATACCAACGCAATCATAATCTGTGGGATGTAAATCCTGATGAAATGCCAGTTTTTGGAACAATAGCCTCTCAATTTAACGATCCAGGAACGAATCAATTATACAAGTCTATTATTGATAAAGTGGTTGAAAAAACGGGAGCTGATTTGAAATCTACTTTTGAAATTACAAAGGAGATGTCAGAGAAAATCTTTGTGATTCCGCCTGCTCGTACTCGTTATTTATCTGAAATTGCTGAAAATAATAGAGGTTACGATGCAAAAGTAGTTTCTCAAAAAGAAGTTGCACAGAAGTTGTACGGTTTTTTCAAAACAATCGAAACGCTTTCTGGTAAAATGCCTACTGTCACTCCGCATGGAGTCGAAGTTACTGGGACAGACAACGCTGATTTAGTAAAAGTTCTTTTAGCAGAATTTGATAAATATAAAATGAACTTAGATCCTTTCAACTGGGAAGTTATTACAACTTGGGATGAAAAGGTAAATAAATATAAAAATCCGGTTTATACGTTTAAAGTTCGCGATAAAGAGATTAAAATTCAGACACATTCTGAGTCGTTATCGCACTTACAAATCCCTAAAATTGCGTTGCCAAAGTACGAAGCTTGGGGCGATATTTTACGTTGGGTTTTACAAGAAAACGTACCAGGAGAGTTTCCATTTACGTCGGGATTATATCCGTTTAAACGCGAAGGAGAAGATCCAACGCGTATGTTTGCAGGTGAAGGTGGACCAGAACGTACTAACAGACGTTTTCATTATGTGTCGAAAGGCATGCCAGCGAAGCGTTTGTCAACAGCTTTTGACTCGGTGACTTTATACGGAAACGATCCAGGGCATCGTCCTGATATTTACGGTAAGATTGGTAATGCAGGTGTTTCGATTTGTTGTTTAGATGATGCAAAAAAATTGTATTCTGGTTTCGATTTATCACATGCTATGACATCGGTTTCGATGACCATTAACGGTCCTGCACCTATGTTGTTAGGGTTCTTTATGAATGCGGCTATCGATCAAAACTGTGAGAAATACATCAAGGAAAATGGTTTAGAAGCAGAAACGGAAGCGAAAATTAAAGCTATTTACGAAGACAAAGGCTTAGAAAGACCACGTTACAATGGCGATTTACCAGAAGGGAACGATGGTTTAGGATTGATGTTGTTAGGTGTAACTGGAGATCAAGTTTTACCTGCAGAGGTGTATGCTGAAATTAAGAAAAACACGTTGGCACAAGTTCGTGGAACGGTTCAGGCAGATATTTTAAAAGAAGATCAAGCACAAAACACATGTATCTTCAGTACTGAGTTTGCGTTGCGTTTGATGGGAGATGTTCAAGAGTATTTCATCAATCAAAATGTTCGTAACTTCTATTCGGTTTCTATTTCGGGTTACCATATTGCAGAGGCAGGAGCGAATCCAATTACACAATTGGCGTTTACGTTGGCAAATGGATTTACGTATGTGGAATATTATTTATCTCGCGGAATGGATATCAATGCGTTTGGACCAAACTTATCGTTTTTCTTCTCAAATGGTATCGATCCAGAATATTCAGTAATTGGTCGTGTGGCGCGTAAAATTTGGGCAAAAGCCTTGAAGAATAAATACGGAGCGAACGAAAGAGCGCAAATGTTGAAGTATCATATTCAAACATCTGGTCGTTCGTTACACGCACAAGAAATTGATTTCAACGATATTCGTACAACGTTGCAAGCATTATATGCGATTTACGACAACTGTAACTCGTTGCATACCAATGCGTACGATGAGGCGATTACAACGCCAACAGAAGAATCGGTACGTAGAGCAATGGCTATTCAGTTGATTATCAACAAAGAATTAGGTTTAGCGAAAAACGAAAATCCAATTCAAGGTTCGTTCATTATCGAAGAGTTAACCGACTTAGTGGAAGAAGCGGTTTTACAAGAGTTTGATCGTATTACAGAGCGTGGAGGTGTTTTAGGCGCGATGGAAACGATGTATCAACGTTCTAAAATACAAGAAGAATCGTTGTATTACGAAACGTTGAAACACAACGGAACGTTCCCAATTATTGGTGTAAACACGTTCTTAAGTTCTAAAGGTTCGCCAACAGTGGTTCCGGCAGAGGTTATTCGTGCAACAGAAGAGGAAAAACAATTCCAAATTAAAACGAAAGAACGCTTGCATCAATCGAAAGAAGAACAAGCAAAAGTATGGTTAGAGAAAGTACAACAAATCGCTATTCAGAACGGTAATATATTTGAAGCGTTGATGGATGTGACCAAAGTTTGTTCTCTTGGGCAGATTACAGATGCTTTATTCAAAGTAGGTGGTCAGTACAGAAGAAACATGTAGTTTTTAGTTAAATATCATAAATTTTATAGAATCAAAAGCCCTGTATTTACAGGGCTTTTGATGTTCATGTAAAAACCTGCGCAGGTTTTGGTAAACTTCTGCGCAGGTTTTTGGTAAAAGTAGCGCAGGTTTCAAATCACTATCAGTTTATTCTCCTAAAAGAACCCCCGAAACATTCCAATAACTAAACGCGTTTCCTTCTGGTTTTCCTTGAGGAATCTTAACCTGCAAGCTGTGTTTTCCCGCTTTTAAGTTCCCTAAATCTATAAAAAATGGGTTTGTAACTGTGCCTGGACACCAATTAGAACGGCTGTAATCAGAGGAAGATAACCCATTGTCAAAGTTTCCCGAAGCAGGATTGTAAGCACGATACGACCCACAATCTTGTCGCCAAGGAATGATATTGAACACATTTTGTCCATCAAGAAAAACACTATTTTCCTTTGGTACAAATTCGTCTCCGTTTTCCCAACCACCATGTCCAGTCGTTGTAAAGCGTAATTTTGCATTGTTATAATCTTCTTTCAGAGTAAATTCAACTGTAAAACCATTCGGATTATCAAACAAAGAAGGGTATTCTTGACCTGCCATTTCCATGATGTTTGTTGTGTTGAAAATAGGTTGCACTTTTTTGTTTGGAAGAGTTGAAGAATTGGAAGGATGAACTGTGATATTGGCTGAAATTGTATGCCCACCTTGATCATAATTTCCGATAAAAAATCCAACTAAAACCTCTTGATTAGACAATAATCGTTGCAATTCTGTGATCTCTTGACGGTACCTTGCTTCTGTTTCCCATGATTGACCTTTCAGTTGTATGTGATTAAATTTATTAATGCCAAAAGGTGTAAAGAATCGCATCAATTCAATAGTTGGTGTATAATTTTCTGTTAAAAAATAACCTTGATACTTCTTGTTGTTTGGCGCAGTGTATACAGGCAATTGATTGATTCCTTTTTGCAAAGCATCCATAAACGTGATTTTAGAATCGCGCGGGATCAAAAAAACCGAACCTGTACGGTCATAAGCATCTCCATTTGATTGTTGTGTAACATTTAAGAAAATTTGACTTCCTTCTTTAATTAATGGAAGTTTTATTTTTCTGACCACAACAGTTCCATTAACAAAGCGATAAATCGAATCGTTTGATAGGAAGTTATTGCTGAAATTTATCTGTTGATTGGTTAAAAGTGGAATGTCTACAAACTTACTTTTCCAGATAATATCTTTATAAGTTAAGATATCGACAGGTTCATGTAGTAATTCTTTTGCAATATATTGGCTTGGAATAGGTTCTTTTTGACGTTCTATTTTCGATGCTCGAATGGTCATATTATTATTACGTGTAAACTCTAACACAAATCCCAAACTCAGTCCCACTATTGTTGGCGCAGCATTGATGTCCATATTATCGACAAACCAAACATCGATAGTGTTTGAGTTGATAGAGGTTGTTGCTTTCTTACAACGCAAACCTAAAATACGTTTGGTTTCTTTTGTAATTGTAAAAACCGATTTATTTAGAGCAATTGAATCATTAGAGATAATAGAATGAACCGAATCAAATTGTGTCACCAATGAAATAACAGAAGGATTTGTTTTGGTGTAATAAACCATTTCATCAGGATAGTTTGTCGTGTGATGAAAGCTTTCTTGCTTACCAATAATGGTTTCTTTCGTATTAGCTAATACTTGTATTGGATTGCTTTCGATTACTTTTTTACCATTTGAAAATCGTTCATAGGTAATTTTGTAGGTTTCTTGTGCATTCAAAGCAATCGCTTGAATACAAAACATAATAAATAAAATTGATTTCGATTTCATGTGTGATAATTAAAAAAGGTTTACAAACGAATTGTAAACCTATAAAATTATCTATTAGTATGAAAAATATTCTTACACAAATGCATTAATTCCTGTGATATCTGCACCAGTAATCAATAAGTGAACATCGTGCGTACCTTCGTACGTAATAACAGATTCTAAGTTTGCAGCATGTCGCATCATAGGGAAATCACCAACAATTCCCATTGCACCAATGATTTGACGAGACTCTCTTGCAATGTCCAAAGCCATTTTTACATTGTTACGCTTTGCCATAGAAATTTGTTCTGGCGTTGCTTTGTTTTCATTTTTCAATGTACCTAATCGCCAACATAACAACTGAGCTTTTGTAATTTCTGTAATAAATTCGGCTAATTTTTTTTGCTGTAATTGATAAGAAGCAATCGGTTTTCCAAATTGAGTTCTTTGTAATGAATAGTTTAAAGCAGATTCGTAACAATCAATTGCAGCGCCAATTACACCCCAAGATATTCCGTATCGAGCCGAGTTTAAACATGATAAAGGGCCACGTAAACTATTCACTTCTGGTAAAATATGGCTTTCTTCTATTTTTACATTCTCAAAAACTAACTCTCCTGTTTTAGAAGCTCTTAATGACCATTTGTTTAATGTTTCTGGTGTTGTAAAACCTGGCATTCCGCGTTCTACAATTACACCTCTTATTTTTCCTTCTTCATCTCTTGCCCAAACAACAGCAATATCACAAATTGGCGAATTTGTAATCCACATTTTTGCTCCATTTAACACATAATGATCACCATTTTTTGTTAGACGAGTTTCCATTCCGCCTGGATTAGAGCCGTGATTAGGTTCTGTTAATCCAAAACTTCCGATGAATTCTCCAGAAGCTAATTTTGGTAAATACTTGCGTTTTTGTTCTTCAGAACCAAATGCATAAATAGGATACATGACCAAAGAAGATTGCACAGATGCAGCAGATCGTACAGCGGAATCGCCACGTTCTAATTCTTGCATGATTAATCCATAGGACATTTGATCTAAACCAGCGCCTCCATATTCTTCTGGTATGTATGGACCTAATGCACCAATTGCACCTAATTTTTTCATTAAATCAGGGATATCTTTATGATGTTGTGCAGCATCATCTATAACAGGTTTTATTTCGTTGTCCACAAAATCTCGAACAGATTGACGAATTAATTTATGTTCTTCAGTTAACAAATCATCAATCTTAAAATAATCTGTAGTTAAATTCATTTTATGCGGTTTTATTTTATTAAATCTAAAGATTATTCAGTAAATTAAAAATTATTCTGAATAATATTTATTAAAAATTTTAGATTATGAAACTTTTGACTAATTTAGGTAAAAGTTAAAACCACAAAATAACACAAAAAAATGATAGAAAACGAATTAAAAGAATTGGGTATTTCTTCCGAAAATCTCGGAACATCGACAGGAAGTACTTGGTTTGGAAAAGGTGAAGAGCTTTCTTCTTACTCGCCAGTAGACGGAAAATTAATAGGAAAAGTAGCATCATCTACAAAAGATGATTACGAAGAAGTTATCACGAAAGCTCAAGCTGCTTTTAAAGAATGGCGAATGATTCCTGCTCCAAAAAGAGGGGAGATAGTTCGTCAGTTTGGGGATAAACTTCGTGAGAAAAAGGCTTCTTTGGGAAAATTGGTTTCGTATGAAATGGGGAAATCATATCAAGAAGGTTTAGGAGAAGTGCAGGAAATGATTGATATCTGTGATTTTGCTGTTGGGTTATCACGTCAATTGTATGGTTCGACTATTCATTCAGAACGACCATTGCATCGTATGTACGATCAATATCATCCACTTGGAATTGTTGGTGTGATTTCAGCTTTTAATTTCCCAGTAGCTGTCTGGGCTTGGAATACATGTTTGGCATTGGTTTGTGGAGACGTTGTCGTTTGGAAACCGAGCGAGAAAACACCTTTGTGTGCAGTTGCATGTCAACACATTTTAGCAGAAGTTTTAAAAAGTAATGATATTTCAGAAGGCGTTTCTTCTTTGGTGATGGGTGATAAATCAATCGGTGAATTGATTGCAGCAGATCGTCGTGTAGCATTGGTTTCTGCAACAGGTTCTACGCGAATGGGAATTGAAGTGAACAAAGTGGTTGCTGCTCGTTTAGGTAAAACAATTTTAGAATTAGGTGGAAACAATGCGATTATTGTTACACCAGATGCTGACCTTAAGATTATGCTGACTTCGGCTGTATTTGGAGCTGTTGGTACGGCAGGACAACGTTGTACAACGACAAGGCGTCTAATTGTTCATGAGTCGATTTATGATAAAGTAAAAGAATCATTAGTAAATGCTTACAAACAAATTAAAATTGGAAATCCTTTGGATACATCGAATCATGTTGGACCATTAATTGATCAACAAGCTGTAGAGATGTATTCGAAAGCAATAGAAAAAATCAACCAAGAAGGTGGGAAAATCATCGTTGAAGGAGGTGTTTTAGAAGGAAATGGTTTTGAGAGTGGTTGTTATGTGAAACCCGTTATTGCTGAGGTTGATAATCATTTTGAAATAGTACAACATGAAACTTTTGCACCGATTTTATACTTAATCAAATATTCGGGAGATGTGTTAAATGCAATTGAAATTCAGAATAATGTGGCTCAAGGTTTATCATCTTCAATCATGACAAATAATCTTCGTGAAGCTGAATTATTTTTAAGTCAACAAGGTTCTGATTGTGGAATTGCAAATGTAAATATTGGTACGTCTGGTGCCGAAATTGGAGGTGCTTTCGGTGGTGAGAAGGAAACAGGTGGTGGCCGCGAGTCTGGATCAGATGCTTGGAAAGCGTATATGCGACGACAAACGAATACCATTAATTATTCGACAGAAGTGCCGTTAGCGCAAGGAATTAAGTTTGACTTTTAAATTAAAAAAAAATGAGTACAGTACACGAAAGATTAGCAAAACATATATTAGCAGACGGATATCCAATTGTAATGGACATGGACAAATCGCATGGTTCTTATGTGGTGGATGAAAATGGAGTAGAATATTTGGATTTATTTTCGATGTTTGCTTCGACTGCAATTGGGTATAATCACCCACATTTAATGGCTAAAATTGATTTTTTAGGACGAAATGCAGTCAATAAACCTGCAATGTCAGATATTTATACAAAAGATTATGCCGATTTAATTGATACGTTTGAGCGTGTTGCAATGCCAAAAGAATTACAGTATTTATTCTTTATTTCGGGAGGAACGTTGGCAGTTGAAAATGCACTAAAAACTGCATTTGATTGGAAAACAAGACTTAACTTTTCGAAAGGAATAGAGAAGGAGGCAGGCGAAGTAATTCATTTCAAGCAAGCTTTTCATGGGCGTTCCGGTTATACTTTATCTTTAACAAATACCAAAGATCCTCGTAAATATGAGTACTTTCCGAAGTTTGATTGGCCAAGAATTGAGAATCCAAAACGTATTTACCCAGTTACAGAAGATAATCTTGGTAAAGTTGTTGAGTCAGAAAATAGAGCGATAGCGCAGATAGAAACAGCTTTGGAACAACGAAAAAATAAAATTGCGTGTATTATCATAGAACCTATTCAAGGTGAAGGAGGAGATAATTATTTCAGAAAAGAATTCTTTCAAAAATTAAGAGCAATCTGTGATAGAGAAGAGATTTTATTGATTTTTGACGAAGTCCAAACAGGGATGGGAATGACAGGTAAAATGTGGGCTTTTCAGCATTATGATGTAGTTCCAGATGTTATCTCGTTTGGTAAGAAAACACAAGTTTGTGGCATATTAGCCAACAAAGAAAAGTTGGATCAAATTCCAAATAATGTTTTTAAAGAATCAAGTCGTATCAATTCAACTTTTGGAGGGAATTACATTGATATGTTGCGTTTTAAGTTAATTTTAGAAGTGATAGAACAAGAAAAATTAGTAGAAAATGCAGCAGAAAAAGGAAAATATATTTTATCGAAGTTGAATGAGATTGCAAAAGAAACGAAGAAAATCCATTCGGTTCGAGGATTAGGATTATTTATCGCATTTGATTTTAATTCGGACTTAGATCGTTCAGCGTTTATTAAAACATGTTTCGAAAATCATCTGATTATTCTCCCTTGTGGAGAAAACTCGGTGCGAATGCGTCCACATCTCAATATTTCTGAAGAAGACACCAATAAAGCAATAGAAATTATTAAATTAGCATTAAAATAAACTACAAAAGCAACCAATTAAAGGTTGCTTTTTTAAATTTGTATGAGATAAAACTAAATTATGATAGACTCTTTTTTCTTCGATTTTGATGGGACTTTGCAAGGTTTTGAAAACCATGAAATAAGTGATTCTACAATCGAAGCCTTAAAATTATTGAAACAGAAAAACAAAAAAATATACATTGCTACAGGACGAAATATGGCAGATATGCCGGATCATATTTTCACCTATGGTTTTGACGGTTATATCAATAACAATGGTGGAATGTGTTCGAATGAAAAAAGTGAAACTTTTTTTGTAGATTATATCAATCCCAATGATATAGAGGCTTTGTTGAAATATGACGAAGAAAATCCTTTTTCCTTTTCATACATGACCAAAGATGCGTTCAGTATCAATCGTGTGAATGAAAATGTAGAAAAATCGTTTGCTTATTTTGGAATGGAAGTTCCTGAAGTTGTTGATCCGCGAACTTTACCAAAAGATAATATCATGCAAATGAACTTTTTTGTCGATGAAGAACAAGAAGCCTATTTGATGAATAATATTATGAAAAATAGTCTTAGTACACGTTGGATAGAATATTTTGCTGATATAAACCCGAAAGATATTAGTAAAATGCGTGGAATAGAGCGAATGGCTGAACGCGATAATTTAGATTTAACTAAAACAATGGCTTTTGGTGATGGTGGTAACGATATTAGTATGTTGAAAGGTTGTAAAATAGGCGTAGCAATGGGCGATGCGAAAGAGAATGTTCGTGAAGCGGCTGATTATTATACAACTTCTGCAGATAATCACGGAATATGGAATGCACTGAAACACTTTGAGATAATTTAAAACATATTTTAATTTATATAGAAAAAATCCAACTTCGGTTGGATTTTTTTCTTTTCACAATATTGTGTTAATTATATGTTCTATTATTGTAGAATTAAAAAATAAAAATTATTTTAGAGTATTAATTAAAAACTACAATATAATGAAACAATTATTACTAGCTGGATTTTTACTTTTTTCGAATTTTGGTTTTGGGCAAGAAAAGCTTATTGTCGATTATAAATATGATATAAAGCATGATGAAGAAAAAATAAAGGAGTTTGAAAGAGAGCAAGCACAAAAAGGAGGAGGTACAATAAAAATTGGAGGGTCTCCAAATATTTATTATCAATTAGAATATAGTGATCATCAGTCCGTTTACAAAAAAATAGAAACCATTAATAATGATCAAAATGCAACAATGGGATCTTTTACGTTTAATATTGGAGGAGAGTATAAAGCTTTGACTAATGAAATAAATAAAAAAGAGTTTCGTCAAGAAGTCGTTTTAGACAAACAAAATTATATCGTTGTGACGCCACACAAAGATTATCAATGGAAAATTACAGATATTGAAGATACAATTTTGGGATACAAAGTAGTGAAAGCTGTTGGAAATGATGAAAATAAGCAGATTGCAGCTTGGTTTGCGCCAGATATTAAGGTTGATGCAGGACCAAATCAAGTAAACGGTTTGCCAGGTCTGATTCTAAAAACGGTAAGCGAAATGGGAAATAAATTTAGCTCGATTATGACCTATGAAGCTGATAAAATTAATTTGAAACCAAAGAAACTTTCAAAAGTAAAGCCTATAAATGGGAAAGAAATAAGTCAAGAAGAATTCAAAAAATTACAAGATGAATCTCGTCAAAAAATGAGAGAATCTTTTTCGATCGGAGTAGATAAAAAATAATTTTACATACGAATAATGCTCATGATTTAATCAAAAGTATTTTTATAATTTTTTTTTTGAGGGAAAATTGAAATATAAAGGGAAACATTTTGTTTTCCTTTTTTTGATGAATCACCCGCAACTCTGCTACCCAATCCACAATCTGCTGTACATATTGTAACCATTATAATAATGCATTAGTAGCAAACGAAGATTATAAAAAGCTATGGATTTTATCGCGTAAAAAAGAAATATCGGATAAAGTAAAAGATCGATTTTTAGATTCAGCAAAGAAAGAAGGGTTTGATCCAAATAAATTAATTTGGCTATCTCAGCTGCGAATTACAAAATAAAATATTTAGAATTTAAACCTAACAAAAAAACCTCTCAATTTTGAGAGGTTTTTTGTTTTATTTTAAGTTTTTCTTTTCCCAATCAATCGGAAATTCACAACTTTGATATTCTTTTCCAATTTTTACATAAGCATCACCAACTTGACGTTTTACCCAATCCATCAATAATGTACGTTCTTTGTCTTGAACAGCAAATTTTTGAATTCGATAATAATCATCTTCATAATTAATTTTATGTTCTGGATAGAATTTGTTAACCTTTAAGATTCTTAACGCTTTTCTATTGTCGAAATCATCTTCGAAAACTTGTGAGATATCTCCTTCGTTTAATGTCGCAACAGCTGTAAACATTGGTAATGGTAAAGCCATTTTCTCGAAACGATCATCGCCAGAGTTTTGGTTCATGATATTTCCTGAGTTAAATTTTGTGTATTTATCATCAGAAAATCTTAGTGCTGCATCTTTGAAAGTCATTTTACCATCATTAATTAATACTCGAATTGAGTCTAATTTATTGTTAGCTGTTTTGATTTCTTCTTCAGTAGGTTTCAATGTAATTAAAATGTGACGTAAGTCTAATTCTTGACCACGACGTTTTTCTAATTTGATAATATGGTATCCAAAATCAGTTTTGAATGGATCAGAAATTTCACCTTCTTGTAAGTTAAACGCTACTGCATCAAACTCTTTTACCATTTTACCACGAGAAACCTTTTTGTATTCACCACCATTGCTCGAAGAACCTGGATCTTCTGAATATAAAATTGCTTTTGTTGCAAATGAAGCACCTTCTTCAATTTCTTTTTTGATTTCTTTTAATTGATCAATGATTTTTTGTTGATTTTCTTCTGAAATCTGAGGATACATCACAATATGGCTAATAGAAAGTTCGTCCTTAACATCAGGTAATTCCCCTTGGTGTTTTTCGAAAAACAAACGTACTTCTTCTGGTGTAGCATCTGCACCTTTTACAACCATTTCTCTTTTCTGACGCGCATAAATATTATCTTCAACGATATATTTAGTTTCGTTTTTCATTTCCGCCATTGTGCGGAATCCGAAATAGTCTAAAATTTGTTTTTCACCTCCAGCTTGTGCAATCAAACCTTCGATTTGACCATTTAACTGACGTGTTACTTCGTCTTGAGTCACTTTAATTAAAGTATCTTGTTTTGCACGATCAACCAACATTTTGTCTAACATAATGTCGTTTAAGAAATCACATTTGTTTTCAACTTGCATTCCTTGTTGTTTTGACATTAAGTAATCACGATCTACATCAGACTCTAAAACAATCTGATCTCCTACAACAGCAGCAATACCATCTACTTTAGCCAGACGTTGTGGTGTTGATTTTGCTGTTTGTGCAAAAGTATTTACCGTCAATAATGTTGCAATTAACAACATCATACTCGATTTAAATTTCATATACTTTAATTTCATTTTAATATTATATGCTTGATAAAAAACTTATCAATGAGCAAATTTAACTTTTTTTGTTAAAGTCCAACATATTTTAATTTCCTTTAACAAAAGAATTGATTTTTTAGTTTATTGTTAAGACTAAATTAATCCAAATGTTTTTAATGAAACATTCCAAGCCGATTCAAAATCAAAAAGATTTAATCCATGCTTTTCTTTGTGTTCATTCGCAAAGCTAATCAACTTTTCGGTTGGCATATTACCAACCATATCACTTTTCGACATTGGACATCCGCCTAAACCTTTTATAGCACCATCAAAACGACGACAACCATTGTTATAAGCTGCTTTCACTTTTGTATGCCAATCGGTATAAACAGTATGAAAATGAGCACCGAATTCAATTTCTGGATAATGTGGAATTAAATTTTGGAACAAATCAACAATTGTTTTTTCATCTGCAACGCCTATTGTGTCTGAAAGATTAATAGATGAAATTCCGATATCAGCCATTTTTTTCGACCAATCTTTCACAATTTCTCCATTCCATACTTCGCCATAAGGATTACCAAATGCCATAGACAGATAAATTAACATATGTTTATCATTTTTATTTGCAATTTGATTGATTTCTTGTATCATTTCAAAAGCTTCTTCGCGACTTTTGTTGGTGTTAAATTGTTGAAAATTTTCTGAAATAGAAAATGGAAATCCAATAATATCTACTTTTTCGTGTTCCGCAGCTTTCATCGCGCCACTTCTATTTGCGACAACAACAGACAATTTAGACTTCGAATTTGTTTTATCAATATGGTCCAAAACCTCTTTTGTATCTGCCATTTGCGGGATTGCTTTAGGAGAAACAAAACTTCCACAATCAATGGCTTCAAAACCAACAGTCAATAAACGATTTAAGTAATCTATTTTAGTATCGGTTGGAATAAAATCTTTGCGTCCTTGCATGGCATCACGTGGACATTCAATAATCTTAAAAGTAGTTGCACTCATTTTTTTGGTTTATTTGCGCCTTAAAGGTAGATAATTTAGTAATTTTGACAAAAATTAAAACGCAATGCAAACAGAATGGAGAGAAAAGTTGGTAACACGCTTTTTGAAATATGTTAAAACTTATACTGAAAGTGAGGCTTTCTTAGATAAATTTCCAAGTACAGATCGTCAATGGGATTTAGCAAATTATTTAGTAGACGAATTAAAACAAATCGGTTTAGAAGATGTTTCGATTGATGAAAATGGCTATGTTTTCGGTTATGTGCCTTCTACAGTAGATTACGAAGTGCCTACAATTGGATTTGTTTCGCATATGGATACTTCACCAGATTTTTCAGGAGAAAATGTACAACCTCAAATTTGGGAAAACTATGATGGAGGAGATATCAAATTGAACGAATCAATGATTTTATCTCCAAACGAATTTCCTGAATTAACTCAATATAAAGGTCAAACCATCATCACTACAGACGGAACAACTTTGTTAGGTGCTGATGATAAGGCTGGTGTTGCAGAAATTGTAACAGCTGCAGAATATTTGATCGCTCATCCAGAAATTAAACATGGACGTATTGCAATAGGATTTACACCAGATGAAGAAGTTGGTCGTGGTGCTGATTTCTTTAATGTAGAAAAATTTGGAGCAGAGTGGGGATACACAATGGATGGTTCTGAAATAGGAGAATTAGAGTACGAAAACTTTAATGCTGCTTCTGGTATTGTTACAATAAAGGGGAAATCTGTTCACCCAGGTTATGCAAAAGATAAAATGATCAATGCATCTAATATTGCAATGGAATTTGCTGCACAATTACCAAGTGATGAAGTGCCTGAATTAACTGACGGACGTGAAGGGTTTTTCCATTTAGCTAAAATAACTGGAAATGTTTCTGAAGCAAAAATGGTGTATATCATCCGTGACCACGATATGGAGCAATATGAAGCGCGAAAAGCTTTATTCTTGCAGATTGCAGCAGATATTCAAGAACGTTTTGATCACGAAGTGATTACAGCAGAGGTTTCTGATCAATATTTTAATATGATTGAGAAAGTAAAAGAAAAATTCCAATCTGTTGAAATTGCAGAACAAGCGCTTAAAGATAGTGGTGTTACTCCAAATATCAAACCTATTCGTGGTGGTACAGATGGTGCACGTTTGTCTTTTATGGGCTTACCTTGTCCTAATATTTTTGCTGGTGGTCATAACTTCCACGGACCGTATGAATATGTTCCTGTAGAATCTATGGAAAAAGCAACTGAAATTATTGTTCGTATTGCAGAGTTAACTGCTGAAGAAGCAAAATAGAAGTTACAATAAAGCATAAAATTAATAAGTTTTCTAGTTTGGTTTGAAATTTGTGTAAATATCAAGACCAAATTAGAAAACTTTTTTTATGAAAAATATAGTATTATCAGCAATAGCTTTATTCGGTTCTTCGTTTGTATTTGCACAAGAAGAAATAAATATTGGGGATTTTAATATCTTAAAGGTTTATGATAAAATACCTGTTGAATTAATTTCTTCTGATAAAAATTTAGTCGAAGTTGACGGAGTGAATGCGAGTGATGTGCAAGTAGAAAACAACAAAGGTGAACTGAAAATTAAAATGACAGGAACTAAGTTGATGCAGGGAGGTGAAGCGACGGTAAAGGTTTACTATAAATCGTTGTACGAAATTCAAGCCAGTCAAGGTTCTCGCATTTATTCTGACGACAAATTGAAATCTCAATCTTTAAATCTAACTTCTAACGAAGGTTCTTCGATTAAATTACCAGTTGATATCAATAAATTAGAAGTTAAAATTAATTCCGGTGCAGAAGTTATTTTAACTGGAAATGCAGAATTTCAGACGGTTGTTGCTAATTCAGGAGGAAAATATTACTCAAAAACTTTATCAGCAGAACACTCAACGCTTACAACTAATGCAGGTGGTTTTATCGAAACAACTTCTACAAAATCTGTTGATGCAAAAACAAGAGCGGGTGGTGTAATTGATGTTTATGGTGATCCTGAACAAAAAAATCAGAAAAAATTAGCAGGAGGAAAAATTAATTTTAAGTAATCATAATTTTTGTTAAATAAGAAAGCCACTCGGTTGAGTGGCTTTTCTACTTATAATAAGTGGATGTTTATTTATCTAATACTTCCATGTCAAAGTATAAAGTTGCGTTTGGTGGAACAACTCCTCCAGCACCTCTTGCACCATAACCTAATTCTGCAGGAATGATTAAGAATACTTTTGCACCTCTATTGAACATTGTTAAAGCTTCCATCCAACCTTGGATTAATCCTGTAACTCCAACTGTTGCGTCTAATGGTTGATTGCGATCAAATGACGAATCTAATTTTTCACCATCGTTTAAACGTAAAGTGTAGTGAACTTGAATTGGATCTCCTTGAACAGGTTTAGCTCCATTTCCTTCTTCTAAAATAACGTATTTTAAACCAGATGGAGTAGACAATGCTTTCGCTTCTAATTCCTTTTGACGAGCAATTTCTGCGTCTTTTTCTGCTTTTAATTTAGCTTCTGCTTCTGCTTGTTTTTTTGCATGATTTGCTTTTGCAGCATCAAATGCTTCAGCACCATTATATTTTGCATATTTATCACCTTTGCGAGCGATTTCTACTTTCTCAATAGTAACTGGAACAACTGGTTTATCGTCTCTTGTTTTTTCTACATTTGCAATAGAATCAACAACTTCTAAACCTTCAACAACTTGTCCAAAAACAGTGTGACGACCGTCTAACCATGGAGTTGGAACTTCTGTAATAAAAAATTGAGATCCGTTTGTTGCTGGTCCTGAATTTGCCATAGATAAAACTCCTTTTTTATCGTGTTTTAAAGTTGCGTCAAACTCATCTTCGAAATCGTAACCAGGTCCTCCTGTTCCTCTTCCATCTGGATCACCTCCTTGAATCATGAAATCCTTAATTACACGGTGAAAAATAATTCCATCGTAAAAAGGAACTCCTTTTGCCTTTGCTTTATTTTCTTTTGTTCCTTCAGCTAACCCAACAAAGTTTGCAACTGTCATTGGCGCTTGTTCTTCGTATAATTTGATTGTCATTGCACCATGATTGGTTGTCATTTTTGCATACAATCCGTCTTCTAAACTTTTAAATTCTTCTTTACTCATCGATTTTGGAATTTTAACGCCACAACTAACAAGGGTAGTGATGATCGTTAAGATTAATAATATTTTTCTCATTTTACTTTATCGTCTTTTTTGTGTCTATTAGTGTTTTTTAATTTTTAAGACTTTTACATCCATAATTATAGGAGTGTCTGGCGCTATTTTTTAGTGTTTTTTAATTTTTAAGACTTTTACATCCATAATTATAGGAGTGTCTGGCGCTATTTTTTGAGTATCACCATAACCTCCATAAGCTAAAAACGAAGGTAACAATAATTTTGCATTTTCACCTTCTTGGATTAATTGCAAACCAGCATGCAGTCCTCTTGCAATATCAGCTTTTCCTAAAATTATTTTCTGAATTTTATTTTCGTTGTAAGAATATAAAATGTGATTATCAAGATCAGTTACTTGGTATTCAAATTCGATATAATCTCCGTTATTTGCTGTTAAAGGAGTTCGTTGTCCATTGTTCGAAATCCAAAATCCAGAATTAGTTTTTACAAATTTTAAGTCAGATGTTTTCATATACTCATCAAACCATTGCAATTCTTCTTGATGCAATAATTTTCCACGTTCTTGCGAACGCTTCATAAAATCGTCGTTGGAATAGGAAACAGGATATTGTATCACTTTTTGATCACAACTCATCAATGCGAAGATGGTGAAAGTGAATAAAATAACTTTTTTCATTAAATCACGATATTGGCTAATTTTTCTTGGTATTCTGTTAAAAGTGATTGGAAATATGCAATCGTTTCTTCCATGTTTAAATCAGATCTACCTCCGGCTGCATTCATGTGTCCTCCACCATTAAAATGTTTGCGAGAAAATTCATTGACATCAAAATCTCCTTTCGAACGTAACGAAATCTTAATGAAATTATGATGTGTATCTTCGATAAAAATAACTGAGAAAATAAAATTTTCTACACTTAACCCATAATTAACAAAGCCTTCTGTATCTCCTTTCTGAAAACCATTTTGCAACAAATCTTCACGTTTTAAGAACATAAAAGCTGTACGATGTTCTGGTAAAAAAGTGAGATTATTTAACGTCAAAGACAATAATTTTAAACGACCTTGTGTTTGCGAATCATTTACATACGAAGCTACTTTGTCAACTTCAACACCTTTATCGATTAATTCAGCGACAATTCTGTGCGTATTTGCAGATGTATTACGAAAACGGAAACCACCTGTATCAGTCATTATTCCAGTATAAATACATTCAGCTATACCTTTATTGATTTTGTCTAAATCATTCATTGCTTCGATAAAATTGTAGACCATTTGACAAGTCGCAGGCATTTCAATATCCGAATACATAAAATCAAACGTATCGGGTTCTCGGTGATGATCGATTAATATTTTTGGTGCTTTCGAACGTTCAACCCAGTTTCCTAAATCGTCAATTCGTTTAACCGTATTAAAGTCTAAGATAAAAATTAATTCTGCTTGATGTATAATTGCTTCAGCAACTTTTGGTTTATAATCTGCAATCACAATCTCCTTCGCTGAAGGCATCCATTTTAGGAACTTCGGAAAATCATTTGGCGAAACAATGTTACAAGTATGCCCCAATTGTTTTAAATAATGATACATAGCCAAAGTAGAACCTATCGCATCTCCATCAGGATTTTTGTGCGGTAAAATTGCAATTTTCTTTGGTGTTGATTTTAAAAGAGCTTTTAGCTCCTCGAAATTTGTCATTTGCATAGTTGCAAAGATAAACAAACAACTTAAAAAGTGGAAGTGCGAAGTGAAATAAAAAATCCTATTCGAGTTGAATAGGATTTTTGAATTTTTGAGTTAAGAAATGATTTACAAATCTCTTTTTTTAATAATCAATAAGGATAAACCTAAAAATAAAATGATGTAAAAAACATTGATTCCAAAATATTCCCATTGAATAGAATCTGGAACAAATAATTTACTTTTCATCAAGGCTTGTTGTATATCTACTGAAGGATAATCGATGATTTTTCCGTTTGAATTTAAAGGTAAATAATTTGATAATAGCTTTATTTCTTCAGGATTACTTGGTGGTTGTTTTCCAAATCGAACTAAAAATTCGATAGCTTTTACAACAGATTCTACGATGTTTAATACAATTAAAGATAAAATTGCAAAAGCACTTTTCTTTAATAAAAATGATAAAAACATGGCAAATACGATATAAGCGAAGATTTCAATAAAATATCCACCTAAAAACTCAATACCGTTCACGAAATCAAATTTTTCGCTAAAATAAGAGCCTAATCCAAAAACCAATACACCAACTAAAAAAGTTGAAATCAATGAAATAAGAACATTCATTAAGACTTTTGAATTGATAAATTCTGTTTTAGATAAACCGTCTATTGTGTTTTGTTTGAATGTACCGAAAGAATATTCATTGGTAATATTATTAATAACAATAATGGCTAAAAAGAATTTTCCGAATGCAACTAACCATGTGATATTGTGCCAAATTACTGGGAACTCTAATGCACCAAGTTTAATGAAATCTATTTCAACTCCATTCATCATTGGTTTGAAATTAGGTAGTGTAATTCCCATTAAAAGAATCATCAAGAAATATAAAATGATGAAGATTCTCGTTCCTTTGTTGTAGAATAATTTGTTCCATTCTATGTTGAATAATCTGATCATGTTAATTTTGTTTTTGGATAAGTTGGAAAAATTGTTGCTCTAAAGATTCTTTGCGTTTGACTAAATGATTCACGACAATTCCTTGTTCATAAAGCATTTTGTTAATTTCTGCAGGTTCTTTTTCTTCTGCAAGCACAGCTAAAAGTTTGTTATTTTCTTTGGTTACTTTCGAAACAAAAGAGAAAGTTTTTAAGGCGTATTCTAAACTTTCCATATTTTGTGCAGCAACTTCAATACTTCCAAAACTCGAATTCATTTGGTCTACAGAACCGGCATACAACATTTTTCCTTGATTAAGCACCACTACATGCGAACATACTTTTTCAACCTCGTCTAATAAATGACTTGCCAAAATAATAGTTGTTCCTTGCTGTGCAATTTTAATAATCAACTCACGAATTTGAATAATTCCTTGTGGATCTAAACCATTGGTAGGTTCGTCTAAAATCAAAACTTCAGGATCATTTAACAAGGCTGCAGCAATTGCTAAACGTTGTTTCATTCCTAAAGAATATTGTTGAAATTTATCTTTTTTACGAGAAAGTAAGCCAACTAATTCAAGTTTTTCATGAATCTTCGCATAATTTGCTTCTTTGATATCAGCTACAATTTCAAGATTTTTTTGAGCTGATAAATAAGGATAAAATTTAGGACTTTCGATAATAGCACCAATTTTCTTCAACGAATCGTTGTCTGGTTCTTTTCCGAACCATTTCCAAGAGCCTGCTGTAGGGTTAATTACGTTAAGAATCATTCCTAATGTTGTCGATTTTCCACTTCCATTTGGTCCAAGTAGTCCATACACGTTTCCTTTCTCGACAGAAAAAGTAACGTCGTTGACAGCTGTAAAACTGCCAAATTTTTTAGTTAGTTGAGTTATTTCAAGAACTTTATTCATCGTAGTTGAATTTGTTTATCTTTATTGGTATAGTTTTTCGTTAATTTGTTACAATTTAGAATTAATTTAAATAATATGAAAACCATTTTATACACCTTATTTATAATTGTTTCGATACAGTTAAATGCGCAAGACAAAAAAGTTTATCAAATTTATAATAAGAACGAAAGAAAAACTGATTTTGGTAAAATGATCAAAGAATTATCGAAATATGATGTTGTTCTTTTTGGTGAACATCATAATAATGCGGTTAATCATTGGTTACAATTGCAGACAACAAAAGCGTTGTACGAAGTAAAAGGAAATCAGTTGATTCTTGGTGCGGAAATGTTTGAACGACATCAACAAAATCAATTAACAAATTATCTGAAAGGTACTATTTCGGATATTGAATTTCAGAAAAACACAAAACTTTGGAGTAATTATAAAACGGATTATAAGCCATTAGTAGATTTTGCGAAAGAGAAGAATTTAGATTTTATTGCAACAAATGTAACACGTCAATATGCATCCTATGTGTCAAAAAATGGTTTAGAATCGTTGGATACCATATCAACAAATGAAAAATTGCTTTTAGCGAGACTTCCAATTACGATAGATTATGAAGCACCTGGTTATCCGGAAATGATAAAAATGATGGGAGATCATGTTGGTATAAAAGCGAAACAATTTGTCGCGGCACAAGCATTAAAAGATGCAACGATGGCAGAATCTATTTTAAATAATTGGAACGAAAACGCTCTCTTTCTTCATTACAATGGAGATTATCATTCGAAAAATTATGGTGGAATTTATTGGTATTTGAAATTTTTTCGACCAAATCTGAAAATTGCAGTAATTGAAATTCTGGAAACAGCTGATTTAAATGAAAAATTATCTGTAATCAAATCCAAAAACGAAAATATTACTACAACAGAATTTATTATAGTTTTTCCTAAAGACTCACCAAAAAGCTATTAATTTTAATTGATCACAGCGTAGTTTATTGATTTTTTTTAATATTTTGCATCTTCTAAATTTTAAGTAAACAAATAAAAATACAATGGACAGAAGAAATTTTATTAAATCAACTGCAGCTGCTTCAACAGTCGCATTAGTATCGCCTGACTCTTTGTTTGATTTTTCATCAAAAATCGATAAAGTGAGAGTAGGTTTAGTTGGTTGTGGAATGAGAGGGCAGGTGCATTTGGATGAGCTGTTAAAAAGAAATGATGTAGAAGTTGTTGCAATTGCTGAACCAGACCAACGAATGATAGATCGTTGTAATAAGATTTTTGCAAAACATAATAAAAAGCCTGTAACGTATTTTAAAGGGTTAGATGGTTACAAAAAATTATATTCAGATAAAAAAATACATGCAGTAGTTATTTCTACGCCTTGGGAGTTTCATGAAGAACAAACCATTGCAGCGATGAATGCTGGTAAAATTGTTGGTTTAGAAGTTTGTGGAGCAATGAATTTACAAGAATGCTGGAATTATGTAGATACATACGAAAAAACTAAAGTCCCAGTATTTATGATGGAAAATGTATGTTACCGTCGTGATATTATGGCTGTAATGAACATGGCACGTAAAGGAATGTTTGGTCAAATTTTGCATGGACAAGGTGGATATCAACATGATTTGAGAAATGTATTATTTAATGACGGTGTCAAAGCCTATGGAGGTGGCGTTGAATTTGGAGAGAAAGGTTTCTCAGAAGCTGCTTGGCGTACCAATCATTATGTGAAACGCAATGGAGAATTATACCCGACACATGGATTAGGACCAATCGGAACAATGATGGATGTTAACCGTGGAAATAGAATTACACATATTACTTCAATGGCTTCTAAACAAGCGGGATTGACGGATTATATCGTTAAAAATGGCGGTGCCGATCATCCAAATGCGAAAGTAGAATTTAAATTAGGAGATATCGTTCAAACTATGTTAAAGTGTGAAAATGGAGAAACCATCTTATTAACACACGACACTTCTTTACAACGCCCATATAACTTAGGTTTCCGTCTACAAGGTACGGATGGTATTTGGCAAGATATCGGTTCGGGCGGATTTAGCCAAGGGTTTATTTATTTTGAAGATGAAATGAAACATTCACACAAGTGGGCAAGTTCAGAAGATCATTTAAAAACGTATGATCATCCGTACTGGAAAAAATATGAAGCTCAAGCTGAAGGTGCTGGACATGGTGGAATGGATTTCTTCTTGATGAATGATTTTATCGAGTGTATCAAACAAAACAAAGAATTTCCATTTGATGTTTATGATTTAGCAACTTGGTATGCTGTGACACCATTAAGTGAAAAATCTATCGAAGGTAATGGAGCGTCTCAAGAAATGCCAGATTTTACAAGAGGAAAATACAAAACAAGAAAACCAGTTTTTGGAGCAGAAGATTATGGAATCTAAAACCTTATCATTAGTCATATTAGCAGGAGGAATGGGAAGTCGCTACAAAGGTCAAAAACAAATTGACCCGATTGGCCCAAGTAAAGAAACCTTGATGGAATATTCTATTTATGATGCGTTTTCATGTGGAATAAAACATTATGTTTTCATTATAAATGAACAATTTGATGCTGATACAAAAAAATATTTTCAAACGATAATCGAGAAAAAAGGTGGTTCGGTTGAATTTGTCCTTCAAACGACCTATACTTCAGTGTCAAGAGGTATTTATGATAAAATAGAAAAACGTGAAAAACCTTGGGGAACCGGGCATGCATTAATGATTACAAAAAATCATTTAAACAATCCATTTATCGTAATTAATGCGGATGATTTTTATGGTCGTAAAGCTTACGAAAAAGCAAACGAGTTAGTACAAGCAGAACAAATTACGGCAAATACGTACGGAATGGTTGCATATAAATTGGCAAATACAATTAGTGAAAATGGATCAGTATCTCGTGGAATTTGTACAGTGCAAAACGGACTTTTAGAGAATGTGGTAGAACGTACAAATATCTATGCCAACGAAAATGGAGAAATTGTTTTCGAAGAAAATGAACATGTCGAATCGTTGGATGAAGATGTTGCAGTTTCGATGAATTTCTTTGTATTACATCCTTCAATTTTTAGAAATTTAGAAGATAAATTTGCTGATTTTTTAAAAGAAAATGCATCACATTTGAAAGCTGAATTTTTCTTGCCAAAAGTTATCAATGATATGATCAAAGAAGATCAATTGGAAGTGATTGTACAAAATTCTGATGAAAATTGGTTTGGAATGACATATCCTGAAGATAGAGTAGTGGTTGTTAATTCGATTCAACAATTAGTAAAAGATCAAAAATATCCAAATTCACTTTGGACTTAAAAATAGAATGGAAGAAATATTAAAACATTATTTCGAAAATATTGATCAAATAGTTGTTAATCCAATCAGTTCTGGTTGGATTAACTCTACTTATGAAATCAATCAGCAAGGAAAAAAATACATTTTACAGAAAATAAATACAAAGGTTTTTCCTCATCCCGAAATTATTTCAAACAATATTCAACAAGTTTCTACTCATCTTAAAGCAAAGAATTATCCCAAACAACTCATCGAAATTATTCCAGATTTGAAAGGAAATCTTTTAGCTGTAGAAAATGAAGAAACTTGGCGCTTAACATCCTATATTTCTAATTCTGTTTGTTTTGATAAAGTAGAATCTGCTGAACAAGCTTATGAAGCGGCGAAGACTATAAGTCAATTTCATTCGTTTCTATTGGATTTAGATATTGAAGAAATTCATCCGTCGATTGATGGTTTTTTGGATTATCAAAAACGAATGCAAGATTTTAATGAAGCCTTACAAAATGCTTCAGAAGAACGATTACAAGAAACAAAATACGAAATCAATTATATTTTAGACAATGCATCAAAAGTAAAAGAATATTTAGCAATTGATTTTCCAAAACGTGTCGTTCATGCGGATGCAAAATTGAGTAATTTTTTGTTTAATAGTGAAAATCATTCACAAGCAATCGCTCTAATAGATTGGGATACAATTATGCCAGGAAACATTTTGTGCGATTTTGGTGATATGATAAGAACCTATGCGAATCTAAAACAAGAAGATGATCCAACGGCAGAAAATATTTTTGAATCAAGCTATTATGAAGCAGTTAAACGTGGGTTTTTAGAACATTTAAAAAATGATTTACAAACTGTTGAAGTAGAAAATATGGATTTTGTTGCGTATATTGTAATTTATATCCAAGCGGTTAGATTTTTAGGCGATTATTTGAATAATGATGTTTATTATTCGATTACTTATCCAAAACAGAATCTTAATCGTACGATAAATCAAATCAATTTATTAAAAGCATTAACAAAATTTCATGAAGAAACTTCGATTCGAAAAGTATAAACCTTCAGATTTTAACGAATATTACACGCTTGTTCAGGACGATGATCAAATGAAGTATATTACCGGAAAAGGTCTGAATAAAGAACAAGCAAATCATAAATTCACTTCTATTTTAGAGAAAAGCTCGGTTGATGAAAACTTAGGATTTTTTAAAGTTTATGATGATGAAGATAATTTTTTGGGAGATTGTAAATTAGTTTATAATAAACATATCGAAAATTCGCTGGAAATAGGTTATATGTTAAAGAAAGAATTTTGGAGAAAAGGTTTTGGTACAATGGTTTGCGAACATTTACTTTCTGAATCTCGAAATAAATTCCCCGATTTGAAAGTGATGGCGGTTATCGATCCTGATAACATTGCTTCGCGAAAGTTGTTAGAAAAATTTAATTTTGAATCGTATTGGAAAGGAATCGAACACGATCTTCCAACTGAAAAATTGATTTTGAATAAAATAAAATGATACACGTAAAAGATGTCGCTTCTGCGATGGAAGAAATAGCTCCTTTGGCTTATGCCGAAGATTTTGACAATGTAGGATTATTGGTTGGTGATTACAACGATGAGGTTACAGGTATTTTGGTCACACTTGATACAACACCAGAAGTAGTTGAAGAAGCAATTGAGAAAAATTGTAATTTAATTGTTAGTTTCCACCCAATTATTTTTTCTGGTTTAAAGAAATTGAATGGAAAAACTTATGTTGAAAAAGCTGTTATGACAGCTATAAAGCATGGAATTAATATTTATGCAACACATACAGCCTTAGACAACTCGAAAGTTGGCGTAAATTTTAAAATCTCCGAAAAATTAGCGTTATTCAATACAAAGATTTTAATTCCAAAAACGCAAACACTTAAGCAGTTGATTACCTATGTTCCTACAGAACATGCAGAAACATTGAAAAATGCATTGTATGAAGCTGGAGCAGGAAAAATTGGTAATTATGATTCGTGTGGTTTTACCGTAGAAGGAAAAGGAAATTTCAGACCAATTGATGGCGCAAATCCGTTTATTGGAGAAGTAGGCAAGTTAGAAACGGTAAATGAAACGCGAATAGAAATTGTGATGCCACAACATTTGGAAGGTGATATTATGAACGCTTTATTTAAAAATCATCCGTACGAAGAGGTTGCATATTCTGTTATTTCATTGAATAATTTAAATAATTATGTAGGAATCGGAATGATTGGTGAATTGGAAAATGAAATGGATGAAATGGATTTTTTCAATTATCTAAAATCACAGATGAATACGCCTGCCATTCGTCATTCGAAATTATTGAATAAAAAAATTAAAAAAGTAGCAGTACTTGGTGGGGCTGGTGCTTTTGGAATAAAAAATGCAATTTCGGCCGGAGCGGACATTTATATTACTGCAGATTTGAAATATCACGATTTTTTTACTGCTGAAAATAAGCTTGTTTTGGCAGATATTGGACATTTCGAGTCAGAACAGTTTACAAAAAACTTAATAACTTCGTATCTTAAAGAAAAATTTACTAATTTTGTGGTCTTTAATTCTGGAATTAATACCAATCCTGTTAATTATTGTTAACTATGTCTGAAACAAAAAATATCAAAGAACTAAGCGTCGAAGAAAAGCTTCGCGCGTTATACGACTTGCAATTAATTGATTCACGTTTAGATGAAATCAGAAACACAAGAGGTGAATTACCTTTAGAGGTTGAAGATTTGAGCGACGATGTTGCACAATTAGAAACGAGAATCCAAAAAGTAGTTGACGAAACGAAAGGTTTGGATGAAGAAATTAAATTGAAGAAAGAAGCAATTAAAAATGCAGAAGCTTTAATTAAGAAATACACAAAGCAACAAGATAACGTTCGTAACAACAGAGAGTTTGATGCTTTAGCAAAAGAGGTTGAATACCAAGGTTTGGAAATCGAATTAGCTGAAAAACGTATTCGTGAGTTTACAATCAAAATTCAACAAAAAAATACTCAAATCGAAGAGTTTAACACAAAATTAGCTTCGATGAAAGAGCATTTAGAGCACAAAAAAGCGGAATTAGATACAATTGTAAAAGATACAGAGAAAGAAGAAAATACATTACTGAAATTATCTATTGAGTATTCTGCTAAAATCGAACAAAGATTATTAGACGCTTACAACCGCATTAGAGGTTCTGTTAAAAATGGTTTAGCTGTTGTTCCAGTTCAACGTGGTGCTTCTGCTGGATCTTTCTTTACAATTCCACCTCAAAGACAAATGGATATTGCTCAACGTAAAAAAATTATTGCTGATGAGCATTCAGGTCGTATTTTAGTTGACTTGGAATTGGCTTTAGAAGAGCAAGAAAAAATGGAAATTGTCATCAAAGGATAATCTTCATTCTTAAAATATTTTATTTAAAACCAAAGTGTTGCATCATTTAGCAACACTTTTTTTTATATCAATAATTAATGTTCTAATTATTTTAGCACGTTATTTGTATTGAGCAAACAAGATTAGTTTGAAAATTTAGAAATTATGAAAAAAATTATATTTTTAGCAATGTTAGCTGTCTCATCAATTACGTTAACATCATGTATTAATGATGATGACGGGTATTATGATTATGTACCTGATATTGTAAACGTTGGTGAGATCAATTATGATGGTGTTTCGTTTCCGCTTAGAAATGCAGTTGTTGCGGATATTGAACAAGCAGATGGGGGATATTATTATAGTGTAGAGTTATCGACGAATCCTGTTCCTAAAAATGGTAAATTGAATGGATCTTATCTGTATTTAGAAGTTTACCAAAGAGACGATTTGAAATTTAACGGTACATATGTAACAGAATCTAATGAAAGAGGATTAGATTATATTGAGTATTATGAAAATCCGATTATGCAAGATTATGTACCCGTACTAAATTCAGGTTCATTTGCCTTATTAGATTCAGATTTTTCTTCTGGCTCTATTAATCTTACAAATTATTCTGATCCTTATGGTAGAAGTTTATTATCATCTAATTTTGCGCTAAGAGTAGTAAACGGAAAAACGTTAACAGGTGATTTTGATGGATTATTTGAATTTATTCAATTATACAACAAATCGGCAAAAGGTGAAGTAAGTGCAAAGTCAGCTTCTACGAATAGAGTAAAATCAGGTGTTAGAAGACCTTCAGCAAGAAAATAAAATTTGATTATCAATCATAAAAAAATCCGCTACAAATATAGACTGCACCCAAAAGTTTGGACAGATTAAAAATTAATAATTATAAAAATGAGTTCGATATTGTATCGGGCT
>NZ_JACALO010000015.1:0-65507 GCF_030328185.1 Empedobacter sp. 225-1
TAAATGCTACACCATATTTTACTTTTCTTGTCATAAAAAATGCCCCCAAAAGTGTCTAACTTTTTGGGGGCAGTGTAATAGCGGATTTTTTTTATTGAATAAAGTTTTTTAAGCTTCTATTTCTTTTTCACGATTTTTAGGGAAACGTCTGTAACCTTTCAAATTAAATCTAAAATCTTTTTTCGTAGGACGAACAATAATACGTAATGAGGAATCATTCGTAAAATATGTTTGTGCCCAGTTTAAGAAAATAGCCAGTTTGTTACGAACTGTTAAGATTAACATCAAGTGTAAGAACATCCAAGTAAACCAAGCTATTCGTCCAGAGAATGAAAACTTAGGTAAATCTACAACTGCTTTACGCTTACCAATTGTTGCCATAGAACCTGGATCTTGATATTCGAAAAAAGTTAATTTATCTTCAGATAAACCTTGCCCCAATTTGTCAAAATTCTTAGCCAATTGTACAGCTTGGTCTCCAGCAACACGTGCTAATTGAGGATGTCCATGAGGGTACTTCGGTGTTTCCATCGAAGCAATATCTCCAATTGCATAAATGTTATTTGTTCCTAAAACTTTAGACGTACGATCTACTTTCAAACGATTTCCTCGTTGTAAATCTTCTCTTGCAACAGCACCTTCAGGCACATTTCCCATAACTCCAGCAGCCCAAATCAAATTACGAGTTTTGATTGTACGACCATCTGCTAAAGAAATTGTTTTTCCATCATAGTCTGTTACGCGACCATCTGTCCAAACATTAACACCCATATTCGTCAAATATTCGTAAGACTTTTTGTGTGCTAAATCAGACATAGGACCTAATAAATTTGGACCTCCTTCAATTAAATAAATATTTAATTTAGAGAAATCTAAATCTGGGTAATCTTTCGGAAGAATAAATTTTTTCATTTGCGCAATTGCACCTGAAAGTTCAACTCCTGTTGGTCCTCCACCTACAACGACAATATTCATTATTTCTTCCAATTCTTCAGGAGTTTCTGCAGAATATGCACTCTCGAAGTTTGTTAGTAATCGATTTTTAAGCGTTAGTGCTTCATTCGTCGATTTCATTGGGAATGATAATTCCTCAATTTGTTTGTTCCCGAAGAAATTTGTGGTACATCCCATGGCAACAACCAAATAGTCATAAGAAAAATCACCAATTGTGGTTTCAACTTCGTTTTTCTCTTTGTTAATTCCAGTTACTTCTGCTAATCGTACGCTTACATTTTTACTGTTTTGAAAAACTTTACGTATCGGGAATGAAATATCACTCGCGTTGATAGCAGCTGTTGCAACCTGATAAAAAAGAGGTTGAAATTGATGGTAATTATAGCGGTCAATAAGTGTAACAGAAAAGTGTGGGTTATTATTTAATTTACGGGCTAATTTAAGTCCGGCAAATCCAGCACCTAAAATGACAATCTTTTTCTTTTCCAAAATTCACTTTTTTGTAAAATTACGAACAAACTAAGAAACAATGCAAGATTTATTAAAAATTATTCTGAACCTTAGAGATTTACTATGATATCGGATTGATTATTAGATTTTTTAAAATTTATGTTTTTTGTCAGCTTTTGATAAAATGTTAAAAACATTTATGATTTAACGATTTTCGTCTCGTTTTAAACTTGAAAAATGAGATGAAATAGAAATTATTTTAAGGTAAATCATTTTAAGAATTGAATCAAATTGTCGAATTTTAGTCAAAATTATATTTAAAAAATACAGGTTATGAGTAAATTATTTGAACCGATTAAAATAAATGAATCAATTTCATTAAAAAATAGAATAATCATGTCGCCAATGTGTCAATATTCTTCCGAAGATGGCTTTCCTAATGATTGGCATTTTCAGCATTATGTTTCTCGTGCGGTAGGAAATGTTTCGGCGATTATTATAGAAGCTACAGCAATTGTTCCCGAAGGTAGAATTTCATATGGAGATTTAGGGATTTGGAAAGATGAACACATCGAAGCTTATCAAAAAATTACAAAAGAAATTAAACGTTACAATTGTGTTCCTGGAATTCAATTAGCGCATGCAGGACGTAAAGCAAGTACTGAAATACCTTGGAAGGGTTATCATCAAATAAAATCAAACGAAGAAAATGGTTGGAAAACGGTTTCAAGTTCAAACTTACCTTTCAATGAAACAGATGAAATTCCAAATCAATTATCAGTTGATGAAATTAATGCAGTAACAAAAGAATGGGGAAAAGCTACAGAACGTGCTATAAAAGCTGGTTTTGAGATTATAGAAATTCATGGTGCACATGGTTATTTGGCTCATCAATTTTTATCGCCATTGATTAATAATCGAACAGATGAATACGGTGGAAGTTTTGAAAACAGAATTCGTTTTGTTTTGGAAATTGTTGATGAAATAAAAAAATACATGACGACTCAATCACTTTGGATTCGTTTATCCGCTTCTGATTGGGCTGAAAATGGATGGAATTTAGTAGAAACAATAGAATTGTGTAAAATTCTGAAATATAGAGGTGTTGAAGTAATTGATGTTTCGTCTGGAGGTGGAGTGAGTCATCAAAAAATTGAAGTGAAGAAAAATTATCAAGTTCCATTTTCTAAAGAGATTAAAAATCAAGTAAATGCTATAACAGGAGCAGTTGGATTAATTTTTGAACCCAATCAAGCAGAAGAAATTTTACAAAATAATGAAGCAGATTTAATCTTTTTAGGAAGAGAATTGTTAAGAGATCCTTATTTCGCATTGCATGCAGCGAAAGAGTTAGGAGAAGACATTAAATGGTTGCCACAATATGAAAGAGCAAAAAATAATCATTACAAATAAATAGATGTTAACATTAAATAAAATTCATCACATAGCAATTATTTGTTCCGATTACCAAAAGTCAAAACAGTTTTATACTGAAATTTTAGGGTTTGAAGTTGTACAAGAAGTTTATCGAAAAGAACGTGATTCTTATAAATTAGATTTAGCTTTGCAAAATTATTACTGCATCGAATTATTCTCTTTTCCAAAACCAGCAAAACGTATTTCTCGACCAGAGGCCTCTGGCTTGAGACACATTGCTTTTGCTGTTGGGAATATTGAAAATGAAGTTGAAAAACTAAAGCAGTTAGAAATAAAGGTAGAACCAATTCGTGTGGATGAATACACGCAGAAAAAGTTTACTTTTTTTGAAGATCCTGACGGTTTACCTATAGAATTATACGAAGAATAAAAAAATAAATGGTACAAAAGAGTTTACTTGCTTTAGCAATGGGAGGTTTAGCCATCGGAATGACGGAATTTTCGATGATGGGAGTTTTAGAGGATTTTGCAAAAGATTTGAACATATCAATTCCAAAAGGAGGGAATTTTATATCAATGTATGCGATGGGTGTAATGGTTGGCGCTCCAACATTAATCATGGCTACAAGTAAGTATTCACCTAAAAAAGTATTGATATTTTTTATGTTGTTGTTTACTATTTTTAATTCTCTTTTTGTCATAGCTCCAAGTTACACCACATTATTAATTGCTCGCTTTATGTCTGGTTTGCCTCATGGTGCATTTTTTGGAGTTGGCTCTGTTGTTGCAGCACAATTAGCTACTAAAGGAAAGGAAGCGCAAGCGATATCAATCATGTTTGCAGGATTAACTTTTGCCAATTTAGTAGGTGTTCCTTTGGGGACAAAATTAGGGCAGTTGTATTCTTGGCGTTTAACATTCGGAATTGTAGCAAGCCTTGGATTAATCACAATGTTAGCCATATCGTTATGGGTGCCTAATATCAAAAATACAAACAAAGGAAGCTTGATAGAACAACTTAGTTTTTTCAAAAAATGGGAAGCTTGGGTTTTAATCGTCATGATTTCAATCGGTACATCAGGTTTATTTGCTTGGATTAGTTACATCTCTCCATTAATGACAAATGTCGCAGATTTGCCAAAAACACAGGTTCCTATTATTATGACATTAATTGGTTTGGGAATGTTTGTTGGAAATTTTATTGGAGGAAAATTAGCCGATACAATGTCTCCAAATAAAGCAGCAATTATATCATTTGCGTCAATGGCAGTTTGCTTAGTTATTGTTTATTTTACGTCACATATTCAAGCAATGGCATATATAATGTCGTTTATTACAGGATTGATCGCTTTTACAATTGGTTCTCCAATTCAAATGATGCTAATCAATAACGGAAAAGGATCAGAAACTTTAGCAGCAGCAGCTGGACAAGCGAGTTTTAATATTGGAAATGCGTTAGGTGCATTCTTAGGAGGAATTCCAATTGCATTGGGATTAGGTTTTAATTCGCAATTATGGGTCGGGTTTATAATGGCAGCTGTAGGAGCTATCATCGCAGCACTATTTTTTCAATTAAAATCAAAAAAAATATAAATCAAGAATTACTTGATTAAAAAAGGGATGTTCTATAGAGCATCCTTTTTTGTTTATATTTGTATTAAATACGCTAAAATGGACAATTATAAAGCTCTTATCATTGATGATGAACACTTTGCTCAACAAGGGTTAAAGAAAATTATTCAACATGCTTTACCTAATTTTTTTAAGTTGATTGATACCGCAAGTTCTGTAAAAGAAGGTGTTGAAAAAATAAAAGAAAATCAACCTGATATTGTTTTTTTAGATATTCAAATGCCAGATGAATATGGCTTCAAATTATTTGATTATTTTGATGACATTACTTTTGATGTGATCTTTACTACAGCTCATTCAGACTATATTTTACAAGCAGTTAATCAATGGGGATGTCTGGGATATTTGATGAAACCAATCGCAATTTCAGATTTGAAAATTTTATTGAATCGTTTTGTAGAACGTCAAAGTCAATTGAATCATAATAATGAAGTAGTTACTGTCAACGACGATTTTGAAGAAGAAGTTGAAACAGAAAATTTAAAAGATACCTTTAAAAATGAACATGGAATTATTTTTATTCCATCTATAACAGAAGTCTTGGTTCTTAAAATAGACGATATCATTTATTGCAAAGCAGACGATAGTTATTGTACGATATTTACAAAAGATGATGCATATATGGTTACAAAAACCTTGAAAGAAGTCGAGAATTTAATTGATCAAACTAACTTTTTTCGCGTCAATCGTTCATATTTGGTCAATATAAATTTTGCTAAAAAATTCGATAAACGAAACAATGTATT
Organism: Empedobacter sp. 225-1; assembly: GCF_030328185.1. Lineage (NCBI taxonomy): Bacteria > Pseudomonadati > Bacteroidota > Flavobacteriia > Flavobacteriales > Weeksellaceae > Empedobacter > Empedobacter sp. 225-1. Next base: position 5,160 of record NZ_JACALO010000015.1, read on the forward strand.
GATTCTTGCATGTAAACCAAAAGAAGGCGAATCAAATTTACCTGTCACGTCGCTTGGCTATAAAATAGTATCAAATGTGGTTTCGTAACTTCATTCTACTAATCGCTATTTTTTGTTCAAATTGGCTTTCTGCGCAATTTGTCCTTACAAAACAATATACCTATGAGAACGGTTTACCTGCTAACGAAATTTTAAGTATTTACAAAGATTCACGAAATATTGTTTGGGTTGGTACTCGTTTTGGTGTTTTTGTAAAGGATATGGATAATTTCAAAATTATGAAGAGTTTTGAGAAAGTTCAGTACAATAATATTTGGAAAATTATCGAAGACAAAGATCATAATATTTGGTTTGGAAGCTATGGACAAGGAATATTGAAATTTACTGGTCAACAATACGAACTTATTAATACATCTAAAGGATTAGTTTCGGACAGGGTGCGTAATTTGTTTTATTTGAATGATTTAATCTATATTGCTACTCAAGGTGGAGTTTCTATAATTGATACAAAATCAAATAAAATTTATAATCCAGCTTTTGAGAAAAACAATAATATTGTATTCGAGGCTGTCTCTTTTTTTGAGTATCAAAACAAAGTGTATGTTACCACAATTGATCATGGTGTGTACGAAGTTCAACCGAATAAATTAAAATTAGCCAATTCCTATAATCGTATTAATTATAGCTTTGTGGATGAAAATAAACTGTATTTATCTTCAAACAAAGGTCTAAAAGTAATTCCAATCAACGATTTTTTAAATCATAAAACGAATTTTGAAACCTATGATTTACCAGTTTTTAGAAACCATAATAAATCTGAAAAACGACAATCTATTTTACTTGCAGGTTATGATATTGGCGCAGGAAACGGAATGATTGCGGAGTTAAGGAATAATCAAATTTTAAATCAAACCGATAAGTTTAGAATTGCTTCAGATTTCCCATATCGTATTTTTAGTAGCAAAACAGATGATTTGATTTATGTAGGAAGTGCTGATAAAGGGCTTTTTGAAGTTCATTTTAATCATTTTTTAGAGTTCTCGACAATTGATAATAAGCGAATAATTGAAACTTTTAAAATCAACAATACACATTATTTTCTAACACCAGAAGGACTTTATTTTAAACAAAATGATGTTGTCAATAAATTGATAAAAAGAGAAGAGTTTTATGATTATATGCTTCGTAATAAAGCAAAATATAAAGATTTTCTTAATCAGTCGAACAAAGATTTTTATGAAATCGATTTCAATTTAAAAGAAAAAAATCTTCGGTTTTATAAACTAATTATTCATGGAGATTCGTTTGTTATTGCTACAAATTTGGGCCTTTTTGAATTGGATTTTGAAGGAAATTTCAAAAGATATTTACCAAACAGAACAAGTCAGTTTACGTTTTTTAACAATCAATTTATTCAAACAAGTCCTGTCGGAGGAATTTTAATTTTTGAAGATTTTAATTCGTTGAATTATCGTGCCTATTCACCAGAACAAGGAAACGTACCGAAAGATGTGGTATCGATTTGTAAAAATAAAAAGGCTGTTTTTTTCGGCTCTTCTTTGGATGGATTGTTTAAATATGAAAATGGAAAATTTGTTTCGTATTTAGAAAATAATCAGTTTACAGAATCAAAAATTAAAATGATAAAATGTATTGGCGATAACCTTTTGATGGTTGCGACAGAATTTGCGAAAGTATACATTCTAGAAGTGAAAGGAGATGAATTGAAAACTAAAAAAATGTTTGATATTCGTCAAATTGGAGGAGAAAATATCAGTTCGATTGATATTTTTGATGAAAGTATTTTAATCGGAACGAATCGTAATTTATTGGTTTTTAATAAGGGAAAAACTTATATGATTAGTAACGAACAAGGTTTTGTCAATAAAGATATTCATTCATCAAATTTTGATGGAAAAATTGTGACACTTGGAGTTGAAAACGGATTTTATAAATTGAATTTAGAAAATTTGTTTAAACAAAATAATCATCCGAAAAAAGTTATCATTACAAGTTTTAAAGTGAATGATGAAGATTATGGAATTGATAAATTTGCATGGTTTGATTTGATTGATAAAAACTTAAAACTGAAAAATAATGAAAATAATGTCACCATTAATTTTTCTGTTGTTGATGTAAATTTTGCTCAAAATTTTAAATATCGTTATCGAATTAATCCAGATGAAAGTTGGAACGAATATTTTGGAGATGAGACAATTCATTTACGAAATTTACAATACGGAAAGTATAAAGTTCAGCTCGAAATTACAGATACCAATAATGGAACAAAGCAAATTATTGACCTTATTTCGCTTGATATTGACGAACCTTTTTATTTGAATATTTATTTTATTTTATCATCTATTCTTGTTGTTAGTTTAATTATTTATCGATATAATGCAAATAAAATCAAAACTTTAAATAAGTTTAACCAATTAAAAATTAATCAATTGAATGAAAAGAATCGACAAGAAAATCAACGATTGTTGTTGGAGCGTCAATTGACAGAAACTAAATTAACAGCGTTACAATCGCAGATGAATCCGCATTTTATTTTCAATGTTCTGAATTCTATACAGTTTTATATTTTGGACAATGATATTGATAATGCATTGAATTCGCTTGGTCGTTTTTCTCATTTAATTCGTCAAATGCTGAATCTATCAACAAAAGATGAAATTAGTTTGAAAGATGAAATTGATTTTTTAAAATTATATGTTGAGGTAGAAAATTTTAGATGGAATAATAAGATACAATTTACTATCGAAAAAGATGAAAATGTAGATATTCATCGGATTAAAATCCCTCCAATGTTGATTCAACCTATTATCGAGAATGCGTTTGTTCATGCGTTTGATCAATACAGTTTACAACCAACCATTAACTTGAAGTTAGCTTTGCAACAGAATTTCTTAGAAATTACGGTAGAAGATAATGGAAAAGGAATTTTGAACCAGGAAAAAGGTAATAAAAATTACGAATCAAAAGCGTTGAAAATTATCAACGAACGATTACAACTGTTAAATCACAATTTAGATGAGAATATTTTTATTTCTTTTCAAGAAAAAGGGACAAGAGTAAGGCTGATTTTAAAAATCATTTAAAATTTTCACCCGATTGGTTGCTAATTTCACCTTGCTAAAAATACAATTTACGAAGTTAGATTCCGTTTTTTGTGATAGAATATATTCAGTATCTATATTTGTGTATCGATTTCAAACTAAGTATTAAACTTAGATACTTCGTTTTCTAAACCTATGAAGACATCATAAGTATCTTAAAAGTTACATTTTTTCGACGTGTGAGTCAAAAAATTTTACACCAGGAAGCTACTGCAAAGTAGCTTTTTTTTATCTTTATACCTATGAAAAAGGTACAATTAGGAAATACAGACTTAGAGATCGAGCCAATTTTTTTTGGAGGAAACGTTTTTGGATGGACATTGAATGAAGAAGAATCATTCCGAATTTTGGATGCTTTCATCGATAGAGGATTTAATGCCATAGATACTGCAAATAATTATTCTTATTGGGTTCCTGGTAATGTTGGAACAGAATCAGAGAAAATAATTGGAAATTGGTTAAAGTCAAGAGGCGGTAGGGATCAGCTTGTTTTGGCAACGAAAGTTGGTGGACGAAATATGATTCAAGATAAACCAAATACAACCAAAGCACATATTCTAAAAGAAGTTGAAGAGTCACTTACTCGTTTACAAACAGATTATATCGATTTGTATCAAACACATTATGATGATGTCAATACACCTGTAGAGGAAACTTTATCAGCCTACAATCAATTAGTAAAAGAAGGAAAGGTTCGCTTCATTGGAGCGTCAAATTTTTCTTCAGAACGTTTGGGTGAATCTCTTGATAAATCAGAGCTTTATAATTTACCTCACTATAAGACGTTGCAGCCTGAATACAATTTGTATGATCGTCAACATTTCGAAGAGTTTTTGCAACCAATTGCTGAAAAATATAATTTAGCGGTAATACCTTATTATAGTTTAGCAAGCGGGTTCTTGTCTGGAAAATATAGAAACGAAGAGGATTTGCAAAAAAGTTTGAGAGGTGATGGAATAAAGAAGTATCTAAATGAAAAAGGTTTTCGAATTTTAGATGCATTAGAAACAATTTCTAATCGATACAATATCTCATATTCGGCAGTTTCGTTAGCTTGGTTATTAGAACAAAAAACGGTTGTTGCGCCAATTGCAAGTGCTACAAAAGAGCAACATCTTGATGCTTTTGTTGAAGCTGTTAATGTGAAATTATCTCATGATGATGTAAAACTTTTAACAGAGGCAAGTAATAATTAAATTGTTTTAAATTCATAAAATGAAAGATTTTACTTCTGAAATTAATTATAAAACTGCAAGGAGTAGTGGAGCTGGAGGACAGCATGTAAATAAAGTTGAAACAATGGTTTTAGCTAAATGGCATGTTTTCGAATCTCAATTTTTTTCAGATGAAGAGAAGACGATGATTTCAGAAAAATTAAAAAATAAAATTAATGCTGAAGGTTATTTACAACTAAGTTCTCAACAGTCACGATCGCAATTAGATAATAAAGAAAAAGTGACAAAGAATATGATGGAATTGGTTGAAAAATCATTGATTATACCGAAGTTTAGAAGGAAAACAATACCTACGAAAGCTTCTCAACAAAAAAGATTGAATCAAAAGAAACAACTCGCAGAGAAAAAAGACAGTCGTAGGTTTAGGTATTAAAATTAAATACGATCCATTAGAAATATCAAAGCACTACATTGTAGAACTGCAATAAGGATTATTTTAAAAATAAAAGATTTTTTTCTTGTTTTGTGACGATAAATTTGCATAGACATTAATGAACCTATTGTTCCACCAATTAATGTAATTAAACAAAGCGTCCATTCGGAAACTCTTCGTTTTCCTAAAATTGAGTTTCTTTTATCTATTTTGAATAGAAGAAACGCTATGGCGTTAATTGTAAGTAAAGCAATAATTAAAAAAGTAGTCATGTTATTAGTGTGTAATTTGAAAACTAAATTAATTAATCTTAAGAAAATATAAAAATTTTTAATGCAATACTTTGTTGTTTATCTTTGTATATCAAAATCATAATTAAAAAACTTCCAAATAATTGTAAAACATAAATTTAAAAATTATTATGCAAGATTTAAAAGGTAAAAAAGCCTTAGTTACTGGCGGTAGTAGAGGATTAGGAAAAGCAATTGCTTTGGCATTGGCGAAAGAAGGAGTAGATGTAGCAATTACGGGAAGAAATAAAAACAAATTAGAAGAAACCGTTACCGAAATAAAAAATTTTGGTGTAAAATCTGATTATTCAATTTTTGATGTTGCAGAAAAAAATGAAGTAAAAACACAATTAGAAAAATTAATTACATCATTTGGTGCATTTGATATTTTGATCAATAATGCTGGAATTGCAGCTTTCGGTAGTTTTTTAGAGATGGAAGAAAACGATTGGGAAGAGATTGTTCGTACAAATCTATTTGGACCTTATTACGTTTCCAAAACAGTAGTTCCTTCAATGGTCGAATTAGGAAGTGGGGATATTATCAATGTTTCTTCAACTGCTGGTTTAAAAGGAAACGCTGTAACTTCTGCTTATTCAGCATCTAAAGCGGGATTAATTGGTTTATCTGAGTCGTTGATGTTCGAATTGAGAAAGAAAAATATTCGCGTTACAACTTTAACGCCAAGTACCATTGCATCTGAAATGTCAAAAGATGTTTTAAAAATTACAGATGGTAACCCAGAGACTGTTCTTCAACCAGAAGATTTTGCTCAATTAATTGTCGATTTATTAAAATTAGACAAACGTGCAATGTTAGCATCAGCTTCTTTGTGGTCAACAAATCCTTAAAAATTAATATTATAACATAATTAAAATCCAATTTCAAACTGAAATTGGATTTTTTTGTATTAAAACGCTTCACAATAAAGTAAGTTATATGTTAAATGTTTTCAGCCCAAAAGAAGAAAATTATACCAACTAAGTTTAGTATTAAATTTTTTTTAAATATATGTTTTAAGATTTGTTAACAAAGAAAGATTAGAACATTCCTAATATACAAGGTTTAAATTTTGATAAATATAAAAATTATTATTCATATCTGTCAAATTTATAATTTAGCTATGCATTTATCGAATAAATCGACTAAGTTTAAGGCTTGAAAATGCAATTGTAGTAATTTGCAGACCAATTTTTTTGAACAGTAAGAATTAATAGATATATGAAAAATAGAAAGTTAAACAATGTATTAACACTTGGATTTGCGTTATTTGCAATGTTTTTTGGAGCAGGAAATCTTCTTTTGCCTCCGATGATTGGAGTAGAAGTAGGCTCTAATTATTTTGTTGCAATGCTTGCATTTGGTTTAACTGGAATTTTATTGCCATTTACTGGAATTTTGTCGGTAGTTTTTTCTGGAAATAATTTTAATGATTTAGGAAATCGTGTAGACAAACGATTAGCAGCTATTTTAGGAACAATTATTATGATTTGTATTGGACCTTTAATTGCCATTCCACGTACAGCTGCAACTACTTTTGAAGTTGGAATCAAACCATTTTTTCCGACGTTAGATCCTATTTGGGGGTCAATGATTTTCTTTGCAATTACAATTTTACTGGCAATCCGTCCTTCTAAAGTTGTAGATGTTATAGGGAATTATCTTACTCCTGTTTTATTAGTGTTATTATTTTTGCTAATAACGATGGGAATTTTGAATCCAACAGCCGATTTTATGCCTTCTGAATTAACAATGATGCAATCATTTTCCAAAGGTTTTATCGAAGGTTATCAAACATTAGATGTGTTGGCATCGGTTATTTTTGCAGGAATTATTATCGCAGCAGCGCGTAATAAAGGCTATACAGATACGAAAAGTAAATCTCAAATTGTTATCATTTCGGGCTTGTTATCTACAACGTGCTTATTATTTGTTTATGGTGGTTTGATTTATTTAGGAGCTACTTCAGGGGAAACAAATCCAACTATTACACGAGCAGAATTATTGATCGAAATTTCAAGAAATACATTAGGACATTATGGTTTAATTGCAATTGCCTTGTGTATGGCTTTCGCTTGTCTTACTACTTCTATTGCACTAACTTCTGCTGTAGGAACGTTCTTTGGACGATTAACAAACGGAAAACTAAGTTACTCTGTTTTAGTCGTTTTGTGTACCTTAATTTCATTTGGTTTATCCATAAAAGGTGTAGATGAGATAATCAATTTTGCTTATCCGCCTTTGGCATTTGTATACCCAATTACAATTACTTTAGTTATTTATATCGTGTTATTTGGTAAAATAGTAAAAAGTAAAACACCATTTGTTTTTGCTTTATTGGCATCTACAATTATTGCAATTTTAGGTTTACTAAAATTATTAGGTTATTTTGATGAATCGACTGTTTCAAGTTTAAATAAAATACCATTCTTCGAATATGATTTAGGTTGGGTAGTTCCTTCAATTATTGGATTTGGATTTGGTTTATTGATTGATAAAATAAAGAAATAAAAAAATCCTCTGAATAACTTTCAGAGGATTTTAACCAATCAAAACTACTATAAAAACACTAAAAGAATAATGATAATGTCTATCTTTTATTCTTTTACAAAGTTCTTAAAGTTATGATTATAAATAATTTATTTACGAAAGATTAATATTATGTCCGAATAGAATTAATTTATATTCATTTATTAATCATGATTACAAAGGTATTCAATCATTAATTTTAATATAAGTTTAAGATTATTTATTAACTTGAAAGAAAATCAATAAAAATAAAATGGAAGAAACTTGCTCGCGTTGTAATAAAGAAATAACGTGTAATGTAAATGATATTAATAATTGCAGTTGCTCTAAAATTGAATTGAAACCAGAAACGAAAGAGTTTTTAACAAAAACGCATTACAAGTGTTTATGCACTAATTGCTTGGAGCAATTGAATTATTTCGAAACTTTAGATAAAGAATACAAGTACCCAACCATGCCTTCAGAATTTGTTCCGCATATACATTATTACATCGAAAACGGGAATTGGGTTTTTACAGAATTTTTTCATTATCAAAAAGGTAAATGTTGCCAAAATGGGTGTAGACATTGTGCATATGGTTTTAAGAAATAAAAAATGGTTCAATTTGCATTGAACCATTAACCAACCTAAAAATACTATAAAAAAACTCTATTTTTATTAAGGATTCCTCTTCAAAAGATCAATCTCCATTATCCTTAACAACTATGAATAAATTATTTATAAGACAAATTTAGATCTATTTCTTGAATTGATAAATAATATCTTATTTATTTTTTTATCTAACAATAGATTAGATTTATGAAATTGGTAATGAAATGTTAAACCTACCTATATATGAGTAGTTTATTGGTAATCAATAAACCGTTTACGAGTGTTGTATTTTTAAGAAAAAATTTCCATTATTTTTTTAGAGACTTTTGTTGCTGTTGTATTATCTCCAGTTTCTTTTAAAGTTGTTGCGTAATCTTCTAAAAATGATTTAACTTCTTGATGATTCGAATTCTCGAAATTTGCTAAATAATCTTCTAAACTCAAATTATTTAAAACCTTGTCAAAATAAATTTTAGCTTCGTCAAATTTGTTCATTTTTACTAACAATGGCGCAATGCTATGGCTAATGTAAAATTCGTTTACCGCAGCTTGTTCTGCATTTTCCTCTTCTTTAAAGTGTGTAGTACTTAAATAATTGATGTAAGCATTAACAGCATTTTCATTTTCTTCTAAAACTTCATAACAACGAGCTTTAAAAAATTTAATTTCGTAAAATTCATCTTCATTTAGTTTATTGAAAAATGTAATACTTTCTTTCGGATTTGTATAGAACTTTCTGTAACCGATAATAAAATCTTCAACAAAATCTACCTCTGTTTGTTCAATAGCAAAATTCAATAGATTTTGAGATTGCTCCTCTGTTAATTGTCCAATAAAAGCTTCCCAATAATTAACTAAAGTATTGAAATCGTATGCCAAATCTTCAACGAAAATCTGTGCTGCAATTCGTAAGAATTTATCTCCCAAAGAGTCAATTATCGTATGGTCTTCGTCAGAAAAATCAGTTGGATTGTACAATAAGTTTTCAATAATTTCTGATGCATTTTCTTCTGAATACTCAGTGTTTAATTGTTTCAAAGCATTGGTTACATTAAATTCCATTTGACTATAAATTTTAAAGTTAAAATCATTACAAAGATAGCGGATTTAGTGTAATAAGGAATCGCCAACTTCAAAAGTTAATGTCTTATTTTTAATGAGAAATAAAGATGTACTTTTTTGTGAGAATATAATTTTAGTTATCTTGTGGAAGTTTAAAATGATTAGTTTAATTAAAATAAACGACTTATGTTCCGAATCTATACCATTGTATTATTTATTTGTAGTTTATCCGTTGTTAAAGGACAACATTTGAATGTAGGTGATCAATTTCCTGTTCATAAAATTGAGAATTTAGGTCAATCTCAAGATCTTAAAATAATTGTTTTTACGCCAAGTCTTTACAAAACAAATAATTACGCAAGTATGTTAACGACTTCTCTGCATCATTATTTTGTGAAAGGATTAGCTTTTGCTACAACAAATCCTCCTAAAATTAATGTGGTTTATGTTGTAAACGAAGAAGATAAATGGAGGAAGGATGCGCAACAATCATTAACGTTTAATGATTCATCGAATCAAAATAAGTTAGAAGGTGCGAAAGTAATTTATGATGAAGCTGGTAAAATTTATACTGCAATTGGGCTTAAACCTTTTAAACAGAATTCTATTTCAACTATAATTCCAACCTCTAATTCTAATTCACTCTTAGTCGAAAGTTCGATACTTTTTTTAGTGGATCAAAATAATAAAATTTTGATGAGAGATAATGATTATCGAGCACAAGGAGAGCATTTAAAACCCTTAGAGAAATTAGTTAAAAGAGCTTCTAAAATAGAAGAATTGAATGTAGATTTCAATAAAAATGTTACCTTAAAAGTAGGAGACAAAGCACCTAATTTTATTTTGAAAGGTCCTAATTACGCTATGAATTCAACAGAAAAACTATTGGATGATCAATCAAACTTCAAAGTGTTGACATTTTATCCTGCAGCTTTTAGTGGGCAAATATTACCTAATTTTAATACAATAGACACAAAAGCGCCAATGACATGTGCTGCTCAAATTCAATTAATAGATCATAACCCATTGTTACAAAATGTAAAAAGTTATGCAATTTCCAGTTCTACAAATTCTTTGTTAACATTATGGAAGACAGCTTTACGTACAACAAACATCACGTATTTAAATGATGAGGATTATGGGATTTCTTTGGCGTATAATTCGTACAATCGATTAGGATACAACAATAGAGCAACTTATGTAATTGATAAAAATGGAACTATTGTATATGCGAATCCAAATTTAACATTCGAAGATGAAGCAAAATTTCCTACAATTTTGGAAAAAATAATTTTGAAAAGTAAATAATAAGCTGAGAAAATTAGATGTCGAATTGAGTAATATCTTCAAATTTAGCATCGATTATATTTCCTAAATCTTCTGCATTTAGTAAAATTTGCAACCCTTTTTTTCCTGCGCTAATACAAATCTGATCTTGTATAAGTGCTAACTCCTCAATGTAGGTAGGAAATTGTTTTTTCATTCCAATAGGTGAACAACCACCACGAATATATCCTGTAACTTTTAATAAATCTTTCAAAGGAAGCATCTCGCAATTTTTATTTCCAGAAACTTTGGCAAACTTTTTCATATCAAGATGCGTATTCGCGGGTATTACCGCAACAAGATAAGGCGCTATATTTCCTTTCAAAACCAACGTTTTATAAATGCCTTCAGGATTTACACCCAAAGATTTTGCCACATGCAAAGCATCTACATGTTCTTCATCGACTTCATATTCGCGTAATGTATACGAAACATTTTGTGTATCCAATAATCGGACTGCATTTGTTTTTGCAGATTTATTACTCATTCTAACTAAATTTAGACAAAGTTAAAACGAAAAACTATTTTTTGACTATTTATGAATTGAAGATTACGACAAAATTTTGAAAGAAAATCCTTAAACTAAAAAACTATTGCTACCTTTGTACCACTTATGAAGTTTTTACAACATATATTACGTTTACCTTTCTTTAGCACTTATTATCGTACAATATTTGCTCGGGTAGACTATGTGTATACTTCGTATTAATTTTGTACGTCAAAAATTTAATCATAATCTACAAGCCCGAGCAGTTTTGCTCGGGCTTTTTTATTTTCAATCATATGGAAAGTTTAAAAAGTTTAAAAGAAAATGTAGCCATTTTTTTACCTGAGAATGGATTAGAAGAAAAATTAAAATTAGCTGAAAAAGAAAATCGTTCTCTACGAATTAAATTAGGATTTGATCCAACTGCACCAGATCTACATTTGGGTCATGCAGTAGTTTTAAAAAAATTAAAAGAGTTTCAAGATTTAGGGCATCAAATTGTTATTTTAGTAGGTAGTTTTACAGCTCAAATCGGTGATCCAACAGGAAAAAACAAAAGTCGTCAACCATTAAATGCAGATCAAGTTCAGAAAAATGCTGAAACTTATATCAATCAATTATCAAAAATAATTAATGTTGATAAAGCAGAAATTGTCTTTAATTCGGATTGGTTAGATCATTTACCTTTTTCGGACGTAATTCAATTGTTGTCAAAAGTAACGGTTGCACAATTAATGCATCGAAATGATTTTAACAAACGATTTACAGAGAATACACCAATTGCGATGCACGAGTTGGTTTATCCTATTTTACAAGCTTATGACTCAGTTCAAATAAATGCTGATATCGAAATGGGAGGTACAGATCAATTATTCAATTGTACGATGGGACGTCAGTTACAAGAAACGAATGGCGATGCTGCACAAATTGTATTGTGTATGCCACTTTTAAGAGGAACAGATGGAAAAGAAAAAATGAGTAAATCGTTGAATAATATTATCGGATTGACAGATGAACCAAACGAAATGTTTGGAAAAACAATGTCTATTCCTGACGATTTATTGGAAGAATACATTGCATTAGCAACAGATTTTTCAATTGAAGAAAAAGCAAATTTGAATGAACGATTAAAATCGGATAATCCTATGTTAATCAAAAAAATAGTTGCTAAAAATATCATTACGCAATATCATTCAGAAAAAGATGCTGAAGCTGCTGAAGCATTTTTTAACAATCAATTTCAAAAAAGGAATGATGACAATAGAGTGTTTGAACCAGTTGAAATAGATTCATTGCAAATCACAACTGAAAAAATTTCTGTATTAGAGGTTTGTCATCAATTAAAAAATGATTTATCAAAAACGGCTGTTAGACGTTTGATAGAAAGTGGTGCGGTGCAAATTAATGGTGAAAAAAGTACAGATCCTTTGGCTGATTTTTTAGTCGAAAAGGAAACTAAAATCAAAATAGGAAAACGAGATTTTTTCGAATTAAAATAAATTTCATTTATAACAAAAGCCTCTATTTTAGAGGCTTTTATATTATAATTCTTTTTTCATTTCGTATTGTTTATCATACAATTTTAATCCCAATGATTGTATGAAATCGTTTGTTGAGGTTTCTCTTTCGTCAACATTTATCATTTTGATTTCTTTATTTTTCAAATCGCTGAATAGAATAGAAGCCAAGTAACGATTTCTATAATCGTGATGTACACCAAATTGATAAATACGTGTATTATTTTTATTGATGATTTTGTAAGCAACTAAAATCCCGTCTTCGTAAATTCCGTTTATTTGGCAATTATCAATGATATTTTTTACACTTTGAATATCGTTTTTCCATGTTGGTTTTATATCCCAAAAATTTTCTCCTGTTATCAGATTTAAATCTTCAAAATCAACAATTTCATGTAAAGGATTTACGACAAGAATTGGAATTCCTTTGTAACTATTTAATGTTCTTGTTTTTTTAAAACCACAAGCTTCGTAAGCGTTTATTGCAAAATCATTTTGAGTATTTACTTCTAAAAAAATGTTTTTAACATGAGATTCTTTTAATTTCGGAAAACTAAAATCAAGCATTTGTTGGGTGATTTTTTTGCCTCTGTGTGTAGGGCAAACTCCCGTTCCTCCAATATAAGCTGTTTTTATACCGGCATTATTTCGTATGCCATAAAGTAAAAACCCAACTAATTTTCCATCAATACTTGCACCAATAGAATAATCAAGATTGATATCTTCCATTTTTAACTTTCCTTTAAATTGATCTAAAGAAAGATGAATAGAAATGTAGTAATTTTGATAAGAAAGATTGTACAAAGCAGATAATTCTTCCAAATCTACATGAGCTAATGAATGTATTTTAATGTTTGTTTGCATAGTCATAATTTGCAAAGCAAAAATAGCCCCAACATTTAATAAATTTCTAAAAAAAATCTTAAAAAATTCACCTCAACCGAATAATCGTTTACCTTCTAATTCCGAATTTGATAAATAATTATATGTTTTAATAAATCAGAATGAATTTTTATTCAAAAAAGTTATGTTTAAGTTAAGTTACTTTGAATAAAATTAACAAATAAACTTTTGTTTATGATTTAACATAAGCTTATCATTGGTTTTTAGTGCACAATATTCTCTATTTAATAAATTTGCATACATTTTTAAAACTAAAACTACGAGAGAAGAAATATTTCTCCTCATTTGTTGAAACACCTATTCTTCTCTCGATTTTTTTATAAAAATCTTGAAGTAGAATTTCAGCAAAGGTGTAATTAATACACTATTTAAAATGTGATTTTCATAAAAATTCTTTCTTATTTATTTTCAAAAATACCTAATTCTCAAAAAAACTATTTGCAAATCGTCAATTTGATAATGTTAATAACTTTTATTCAAAAATGAATAACGAACATTTGTTAGTTTTTTTCTTTTTGTTATTTTAGTCGCTCAAATTATCACAAAAAAATGAGTAAAAATTTAACAAAATTGGCTTCCATTGCCTTGTTTTGCTGCTATTCCTATGTCGTTGCTCAACAGCGTATAAATGACACTATAGTTGTAGAAAAAGTTGAGGTAATACAACCCCAAGAAAACAAAGATAAAGTTGATGTTCAATTTTATGGATTTATCAGGAATGATATTTTTATGGATACACGTCAAATGATCGGAGCAGGAGAGGTCTTGGTTCCTCTTTATCCAAAAGATCGATTATTAGATGTGAATGGTGCAGATATTAATGATGCATCAAAATTTCATATGCTATCAATTGTTTCGAGAGCGGGTGTTAATTTAAAAGGACCAGAACTACTTGGTGCTAAAACTTCGGGTATTTTAGAAGGAGAATTTTTTGGAGCAACAGAAGGAGGAATTAATGAATTTCGTTTACGCCACGCCTACGTGATGTTAGATTGGGAGAAAACGCAATTAGGGATTGGTCAATATTGGCATCCGTTTGTTGTTTTAGAAGCTTTGCCAAATGTTGCTAATTATGGAACTGGCGCTCCTGTTTATGCATTGAATAGAAATCCACAAGTGCGATTAACGCATAAGTTAACAGATAAATTTAAAGTGATCGCTGCTTTACATTCTCAACGCGATTTTACACCCAACACAGAACCTTTTAGAAACAGTGGAATGCCAGCTGCTCATTTACAATTGCAGTATAAATCTCCAGTTTTTACAGGAGGAGTAGGTGCTCAGTATGAGAATTTAAAACCAAAACTATCTTCGGGTAATCCACCGATAAAATCAAGTGAACGAGTAGAAAATGTTTCGTTCATGGCTTACTCAAAATTAAATACAAAACCGCTTCAAGTCACTGTTGCAGGATATTTGATGCAAGACGCATCATCATTTGTGCAATTAGGAGGAATTGTAGGGTATCAAAAAAGTCCTTTAGAAGTAGAAACATATAAACCGATGAATACACACAGTATGTGGATTGATTTGCAACAAAATTCCACAGGTAAGTTTTCGTTCGGATTATTTGCAGGATATGTCAGAAATAATGGAGTTAAAAATCCAGTAGAAGATGCAAGTGCAACTTCTTATGGTGTAACAACCAATTGGGGAGCTATTTCTGCTACTCCAGGAACACGAACAGTTAATTATTTGTATAAAGTAGTTCCTCGTTTAGATTTTACATTAAGCAAAGCATTAAAATTTAGATTAGAGTATGATCGTAGTACGGCTCAATGGGCTGATGCGACCATAAAAGGAACAGGAACTGAGAATAAATATTTAGCAAATAACAACAGATTTCAATTAACGACATTATTTAACTTCTAAAAATCACACAAAAAATGAGTACAAGCACTTTAAATACTTCGCAAACAGAAGCGAAGAAGGATAATATTTTCCAAATTATTTTAGCATCATCAGTCGGAACATTGATTGAATGGTACGATATGTTCTTAGCAATCATCTTAGCAAGTGTACTTTCGACACAATTATTTCCGAATGACGGTTCGTCACATTTCTTAGAAACACTTGCAGTTGTTGTTTCGTCTTTTATGTTTAGACCAATTGGATCTTTAATTTTTGGAAGTATTGGTGATCGTATTGGTAGAAAATATTCATTCCTAGTTTCTTTAATTATGATGGGAGCAGCTACATTTTTAATAGGTTGTATTCCAACTTTTGAGGATGTTGGTTGGCTAGCTCCAGTTTTATTATTGGTTTGCCGCATCATGCAAGGACTTGCAATTAGTGGAGAATATGCAGGTGCGGTAATTTATGTGGCTGAGCATGCTCCAGCAGAGAAAAGAGGGTTTTACACAGGGTTTATTCAAGCAACAGTTCCTATCGGATTATTGTTATGTTTAACAGTTGTTTTCTTAACTCAGTCTGTTTTATCAGAAGAAGCATTTAGCAGCTTCGGATGGAGAATTCCATTTTTATTTAGTGGAATATTAGTTATTTTAAGTTATTTTATTCGTCAACGTTTACATGAAAGTCCAATTTTCGAGCAATTGAAAAAAGAAGGAAAAACATCTAAGACTCCAATTAAAGATGCTTTTACAACACCAGGAAACGTAAAATTGATGCTAAAAGCTATTTTTGGTGGAAATGCAGCACAAAGTACAATTATGCAAACAACGTTATTCGTAACATTATTCTTTTTACAAAGAGCAGTTAATTTACCATACGAGACTGTTCTAATCGTAGTTTTATGTTCTACTTTATTTAGTTCATTTTTCTATCAATGGTTCGGAGCGTTGAGTGATAAAATTGGTCGTAAGCCTGTTATGTTAGGAGGAATGATTAGTAGTTTTATTTTGATTCCATTGTCATTCTTTTTATACATGCAATTAGGAAATCCAGATGGATTAAAAGAAATTCATGATATTTCGAATTTAGCTGTAGTCGGGATTATTGTAGTAAGTTTAATTACTTCTATTGCTGGAGCAGCGACATACGGACCACTTGGTGCATTTATGTTAGAAATTTTCCCTACTAAAATTCGCTATACAAGTATGGGATTTGCTCAAAATATGGGGAATGGATTTATTGGAGGTGCAACAACCTTTGTGACGGAATTAATCAAAAGTACCATTATCGTTTCGGCAGCAATGTCACCATATATTGGTCTTGTATATCCTTTAGTTTTAATATTTATTGCGATTTTAGTGAATTATTTCACAATTCCAGAAACATATAAAACAGATTTGACTGAAGATAATTAATTCTTTATAATTCATTGATTACAACTAAAAATGCTTCAAGATTTCTTGAAGCATTTTTAGTTTTTAATGATTTCTGTTGTATGATTTTATTGTCAACTTATTTGTTAATTTTTAAATAGATACATTGTATTGTTGTGTTTTGTCTTACAACAATCGTGCATTATCACGTAATAAAATTTAACTTTACAAAAATTTAATAGAATGACTTTAGCTGAGTTAAAGCAACTTTTTATTTCAGAATTAGAATCTATTTATGATCAAGATGAAATTGAAGGTGTTTTTTTAATTTATTTAGAAGATAAATTTGATATTCAATTTATTCCTTCTAATGAAATCGATTATACATCAGAAATTTCATCAGATATTAAGCAATTAAAAAAAGGAAAACCCGTACAACATATTACAGGAAAAGCTTTTTTTTATAATGATTTTTTTATCGTCAATGAAAATACATTAATTCCGCGTCCAGAGACGGAAGAATTAATCGAATTGATTCGAAATGATTATAATCCTGAAACTGAATTATCACTGATTGATTTAGGAACTGGAAGTGGTTGTATACCTATTTCTTTGGCCAAATTATTTCCGAACTCAAATGTTTCGGCTATTGATATTTCTGAAAAAGCTTTAGAAGTAGCTCAATCGAATGCCCAAAATTTGAATGTTAAAATTGATTTTTATCAACAAAATCTTCTCGAAGATATTCAGTTAAATCAAAAATTTGATGTTATTGTTTCTAATCCTCCTTATATCAGAAATTTAGAGAAAGAAGAAATGCATCAAAATGTATTAAATTTCGAACCTCATTTGGCTCTTTTTGTCGAAAATGAAAATGCCCTTATTTTTTATGAACGTGTGCTTGTTTTTGCAGAGAATCATCTGAATCAAAATGGAACAATTTATTGTGAAATTAATCAATATTTAGGACAAGAAACAAAACAACTTTTTGAGAAAAATTATGAATTTGTAACTATTTATAAAGATATTTCAGGAAATGATCGCATGTTAAAAGCTTCAAACACACAATAATGAAAATATTTTTTTCGTTTATGTAGTAAAACCTCTTGTATTTCAAATAAAATTGGTATTAAAATTGTTAGGTTTTACATTATTAAAAAACAATTAAATAAACAACTATGAAAAAATTATTTGTATTAGTAGCAGTCGCATCATTATCTTTTGCTACATCTTGTAAACAAGAAACAGCTAAAACGACTGAAACTAATGTTACGGTAGATTCTTTAGCAAACGACTCGACTGCAATTATTACGGAAACAACTACAACGACTACAACAGTTTCTGAAACGGAAGCGAAAGCTAGATTGGATGAGGCGAAAGCTAAATTAGATGAAGCGAAAGCTAAAGGTGATAAAGCGGCAGAGGAAGCAGCTCAGAAAGCGTATGATGATGCTAATACAGCTTGGAAAAATACTAAAGAAGCAGTGAAAGACGCTGCACAAGACGTAAAAGCTGGTGTAAATAATGCAGTAGATAAAGTTGATGAAAAAGCAACTAAAGCGAAAGAAGATATCAATACTGCAGCGAAAGATGCTAAAGCAGACATTAATGCAGCGGCAAAAGATGTAAAAGCGGAAGCAAAAGAAGCTGGAGAAAAAGCGAAAGAAGGGTATAACAATACCTTAGAAAAATTGAAAGCAAAATAATATCAATATTATTATTGTTAACTTAGCCTTGAGAAATCTCAAGGCTATTTTTTATGTTAAATTTTAGAGAAGCAACAAAAGAAGATGCTGCATCTATCGCAAAATTGATGATGTTAGCAATGGATAAAATTGTGTTTGATTTTATTGGAAAAACTGACTACGAAGAAGGAATTTTATTCTTAAAAAAATTAATCGAACAAGAGAATAATCAATACAGTTATCAAAATACAGTTGTAATTGAATATGAAAATCAATTTGCTGGTACAACAACTTTTTATGATGGAGGAAAATTAAATGATTTAAGAAAACCCGTTTTAGATTTTTTAAAAACTAATTATAATCAAACTATACAACCTCAAGATGAAACGCAAGCTGGAGAAATTTATATAGATACAATTGCTGTTTCTGAAGATTTTAGAGGGAAAGGAATTGGTTCTAAAATATTAGATTATTTGATTGAAGAAATTGTTCATCATCGAAAACAAACGTTAGGCTTATTGGTTGATTTTACCAATCCGAATGCTAAAAAGTTGTATGAAAGAAAAGGTTTTGTTGTCGTTGGCGAAAAAATGTTGATGAATGAAAATCATGAACATATGCAGTACAAATCTGTTTAATATCACAATAATTTATCAGATAAAAAGTAAGTTTAATCACTTACTTTTTTTGTGAACACATTTCTGTAAAGAATGCAATAATAGTTAACTTTGTAAAATGAAATATTTAATTTTATTTGTTCTTATTTTAATTATTTTAGTGCTTTACAAAAAAATGAATTCTAAGAAAACAGTAGTCAAAAATATTGAAATAGAAGAACCAAAAGTATCGTTTATTGCAATTGATAAATCAAACGAAAAGAAGGAGAATTTTGAACACAATGCGTTGCCTTATAATTTTGTAATTTCTTCGATTACAAAAAAAGAGAAAACGTTAGAATTATTGATTTCTATAGAAAATCATACCCATAAAACAATTCGAATTAATTTGAAAGAAGCGACTTATTTTTCTTCTACTTTACAAGAAAAAATAAAGGCAGACGTAACTTTTTATGGAGAATTGAACATGGGAACAAATGATATTTTACTTAAGAATACGATTCTTCCTGAAGCGCATGTCATTCGAAATATTTATTTTTTTGATCACAATTTTTCAAATTTTAATGAAATGGATTTTGTGGAGATTACATTAGAAATTCATCAACAAGTTATTCATTTGAAACAATATTTATACGAGTCAAATCTTGATTCAGTTAAATTCGTTCATTAATTATAGTTAACAAATTAGATATATGCTTAATTTTGCAAGCAAGAATAAGTTTATATGAAACATTTACAATTGATGTTGGGAAGTGTAATGCTTTTTGGTTTAACAGCTTGTCAAACACCGAAAGTAGCTATACAAGAGCAACAGAAAACAACAACAAATCATAGTTTACAAGTTGATGGTAAAATATATGCCGCTTTTTTTCAACAAAGAGCAGCTGAGTATCAGGCTTTAAGTCAACAAGCTTATAACGTTGCGAAATTGCGTTTAGATGAAGCGATCGCAGCGAAAGGCGAAAAACCCATCGCTATTGTATCAGATATTGATGAAACATTTTTAGATAATTCATATTACGCAGTAGAAATGGCGAAACAAGGTAAAACTTGGTCGCAAGATACGTGGGCAAATTGGACTTCAAAAGGGATTGCAACTCCATTAGCAGGATCTTTAGAGTTTTTTCAATACGCAGCGAGTAAGGGAGTTCAGATTTTTTATATCACGAATAGATACGAAGAAGAACGTCCAGGAACTTTAGCTAATTTGATGAAATACAACTATCCGTTACAAAGTCCTCAAAATTTGATTTTGAGAAGCAAAGAGAGTAGTAAAGAAACTCGTCGTCAAAATATTGCAAAAGATTTTGATATTGTTCTATTATTAGGAGATAGTTTAACAGATTTTTCTAATTTGTTTGATAATCATAAATCTGAAAATGAAAGAGCTGCAGCAGTTGAGACTTTGAAAGCTGAATTTGGAAAAAGATTTATTGTTTTACCTAATGTTGGCTATGGAGATTGGGAATCTGCAATTTTTGATTATAAATATGATTTGACCCAAGAACAGAAAGATTCAATTATTTACGAAGCAGCAAAAGAAACGCCAAGTCATTAATATTTATTAAAATAGAATAAAAAAATCCACTCAATGAGTGGATTTTTTTTATCAGAAAATTATTATTTCTTTTTTGCATCAACTGCTCCTGATAATTCAGATCCAGCTTTAAATTTAGCTACAGTTTTAGCAGCAATTTTGATTTCTTTTTTAGTTTGTGGGTTGATACCTGTTCTTGCAGCTCTCTCCGACGTAGAGAAAGTCCCGAATCCTACTAAAGCAACTTTATCTCCACTTGCTAAAGCTTTAGTTACATTTTCTGTAAATGAGTTTAGGGCTTTTTTAGCGGCTTCTTTAGAAATTCCAGCGTCAGCTGCAATTGCATCAATAAGTTCTGATTTGTTCATAGTTGTAACTTTTTAAATTAATTTATACACAAATATACTCTTTCCCTTTATTTGTGCAAGTTTCAAGGCTAAAAAAATCAATAAATTTTGCACTTTTCTTCAAATTTGTGTCAAAAATCAGTAAATAAGTACTTATTTTACGAATAAGGTATCTTCGTTTTGATGTCCGTTGATAAAATCTTTGGCAGACATTCGACGTTTTCCTTCGGGTTGAAGTTCTAAAATTTCGTAAACTCCCTGAGGTAGTTTAATATATAGATTATTTTTTTGTAGAACTAATTGAAAATTTTCAGCCTCTAAAACTAAATCAGTTTTTAAACCACCATATAATTTTAAAGATTTATAGTTTTCTCCATTGCCAAAAGTTGTCCAAGCACATGGATAAGGAGAAAGTCCTCTAATTTTATTATGAATAGTATTGATTGATTGATTCCAATCAATTTTACAATCTTCTTTAAAAATTTTAGGAGCGTGTTTTAATTCGATTGTTTCATCTTGTGGATGAGGTTTCAACGATTCGTTTTCTAAACCATCTAATGTTTTTACTACTAATTTAGCACCAATATGCATCAATTCGTCATGAATTTTTCCGACATTATCATTTTCTTCAATTGTGACTTTATCAGAAATTAAGATATTTCCTGTATCAATTTTTTCATCAATCAGAAAAGTGGTTACACCAGTTTCGTTGTCTCCATTCATTACTGCCCAATTGATCGGAGCTGCTCCACGGTATTGAGGAAGTAGCGATCCGTGTAGGTTAAATGTTCCTTTTGCAGGAATAGACCATACAACTTGTGGTAACATACGAAAAGCAACAACAACAAAAACATCTGCGTTCCAACTTTTTAATGTTTCGATGAATGCATCGTCACGTAATTTTTCTGGTTGAGCCAAAGGTAGATTATGTTCTAACGCATATTTTTTAACATCTGAAATATTCATTTTCTGTCCTCTTCCAGATGGTTTATCAGGAACAGTAACAACTCCAACTACTTCGTGATGACTATTTGTATTGATTTCATTCAATGATGTCGCCGCAAATTCGGGCGTACCCATAAAGACTACTCGCATTTTTATTCTATTAGTTTATAAGAATCGAATCCAATTGGTTGAACTCGCATTTCGTCGATTAAATATTGCAATTCTTCAACGATTATATCTTTTGGCAAATTTATGAATTTTGAGAGGATTTCGGCTTGCGTTTTCTCACCTTCTTTTAAATATTCAATCAAATCGTTAGCATTAAAATTCTTAGTTTGTTTTTTTGATTGGCAAACATCACATTTTCCACAATTTTCATCAGATTTTTGATTAAAATAACCAAACAACAAACGTTCTCTACAAATTGTATTTTGTTCAGCATAATATATCATTGCTTGCAAACGTTTCCAGTTATTCACTTGAATTGATTCGAAATCTTTCCACAGTTTGTTTTTAAATGTATTGGAATCTCTTGGGATAAGGAATCTAAAACGCGCTAAAAATCGATCCGAATAATCGATTGTTCCATTTTTATAATAATCATGCAAAGCGTTTCTGATGTCACCAATACTTCTGTGCAAATCAAACGCCATTTTACTTTCCGAAATTTCTCTACTGTAAGTGTAAATTCCAGGATAATGACGTTGTAAATAATCAAAAATTTGGTTTTCACCTTGATTAATTGAATGTGGCGAAGCTAAAATTTGAAGTGTACTATTTTGTGTATAATTCTTTTGTTGAATAATTTCTTTTGTATTTAGAAAATCTAAAAATTGAAGAACCATTTTTAGATTTAAACCAAATTTTTCGGCAAATTTCGGAATGTCTAACTGGTAATTCATTTCGGTTAATTCGCCTTCAGCAAGTTGTAATTGACTAAATAAACAATTCGAGATTTTGATAAAATCTTGTTGCGAAGGTAAATTAGCTTTGAAAATATTCTCGGCTTGTATACGATCATCGGGATGATAGAGGTAAATTCCATGCGACTCCTGTTCGTCACGACCAGCGCGTCCGACTTCTTGGTAATATGCTTCTATACCTTGTGGTAAATCGATATGAAAGACTGTGCGTACATTCGGTTTATCGATTCCCATTCCAAATGCATTTGTCGAAACCATAATACGCGAATTACTCAACATCCAATTGCGTTGTTTTTCTTCCTTTTCGTCTTTGGTTAATTTGGCATGAAAATAATCGGCATCAAAACCATTTTGACTCAAAAAATTAGCTATTTCGTACGTTAATTTTCTATTTCGAACAAATATGATACTCGAACCTGAATATTTTTTTAAGTAATAAATTAAATCTTTTTTCTTGTCGGTGGATAGAAAAACATTGTACGAAAGATTTTTTCGTTTTAAAGAGGATTTGAAAATTTGAGGTTGATTAAGCTCAAGTTTTTCAATAATTTCAAGTTGAATTTTTTCAGTTGCTGTCGCTGTAAGTGCTAAAATAGGTACTTTGGGTAGAATGGTTTTTAATCGAGCAATTCGATGATAGGCTGGGCGAAAATCATGTCCCCATTCAGAAACACAATGTGCTTCATCTACCGCAAGTAAACTAATATTAATCTGCTTCAAACGTTCGATAAAAATTCTACTTTGCAAACGTTCTGGCGAAACATATAACAACTTTACTCTGTTATTTTGACAATCGTCTAAAATTTTTCCGATTGTATTTTGATCGATTTCATTCGTAATATACGCCGTAGAAATACCTTTGGACGTTAAATTCTGTACTTGATCTTTCATCAGAGCAATTAATGGAGAAATTACCAAGGTCAATCCATCAAACATAATTGCAGGAACTTGATAACACAAGGATTTTCCTCCACCAGTAGGTAAAATAGCCAAAGTATCTTTACCTTCTAATACATTAGAAATAATTTCTTCTTGCGGCGTTTTGAAAGAAGGGTAGTTCCAATATTTGAAAAGAATTTCTTTTGCAGTCAAATTACAAAGCTTTGTTGTAAAATTAGGAAAATATAACTCAATTAAACAATCGAGTTATCATTCTTTTCTTTAGCGTTATTGAAAGATTTATTAAAATCCAAAATTTAATCCGAAAACTACTCGACCTGGATCCTCACCTTTGAAGTAAGAGATGGTTGCGGTAATGGATTGCGCTCCATTGATCCATAATCCTCCACCCATAGATGAATGCCATTTATCGGAATCTTCTCCATTTAACCAAACTCGTCCGTAGTCTGCACCAAAAAAAACACCTAATCTCAATGGAACAATAGCTTTGAAACGTAATGCGTCAAAACGTAAATCTGATGTTTGTAAGAAAACTTTGTCTCCGGCAAAACGTCCTAATCGGTATCCACGTAAATCTTGATCTCCTCCTAAGTTAGCCATTTGATAAAACTCCATAAAATCACCCCAAATAGCTTTTCCTTTAAGCATAGAAGCAACTGTCAATCGGCCATTTGCTGAAATTTTATGCGTAAATCCTAAGTTAAGCTCTGTATAAAAGTGATTACGTTCAAAATCCGTTAAATTCGAAATCCATTTTGCATGTGCTAAAAATGTCATTCCTAATTTTGGTAATGATTCGTTATCGTAATTTTTGAAAAGATATTTAGCACCGATTTCTCCAAAATGTTGTCCTTTAAAGACATCTCGGTTGATATCTGGTAAGTCACCAACGATACGATCAAGGTTTTCTTCAATTTTTTTGTAACTATAAATGGTAGAAAAATCTAATCGACCATTGTTGTTCATAATTTTGAAAATAGAAGGACCAATGCTATAACTTTCTAATCTTACACGGTTATAATCTATTCCTATTTCTTCTTGATTATTTACTGTTTCGTTTCCAAAACCGAAGAAATTTGTACTATAAGTAGGGCTGGTGTAAGCAGCGTTTAAGTCTAAATTCCACTTACCTAAGGCTTTTGTAAAAGTACCTTTGTATTTCGCATCCCAACCACCTGTCGCAAAATAATAACTAACTTGTAAATTGTGACGTTGAGAGTATGGTTTGCGGTCAAATCCATTTATAGTATAGGTTGGTGAAAGTCCAATTTTTAAACCATCGTCGGGATTATAACCAATGTTGGGTAACATGGTAAAGAAATTATACATCGGTTGTTTATAATCGTATGTATTGACCTCATAATCGTTGACAAAATTTTTAGAAGTTAGAAAAGTAGATTCAGAAGCGTTACTGCCATTGGCGTAATCATATACTTTTATTTTCGCTGCACGTTTCACCTCGTAATCATCATCATCAATTCCACCAATAATACGTGTTAAAATAGCATTACTTGGTTTACCTTCGACTCTGAATTTATCTTTTCCATTTAATCCATACAAACGAATTTCTTTGGTTTCTTTTTTATCAAATTCTTCATTAAAAATTAATTTTTTTTCTTTGCCTGAATAGATTTTGATAGCTGTTTTACCTTTTGCTAAACGAGTAATGATAAATTCGTCATCTTCATCTGTCCCTTTTAAAATGATTAGTTTGCGAAGTATTTTATTGTATTCCTCTGAAAATTTTTCTAATTTAGATTTTCGAGAGATGATATGATTGATAACGTCTTGATCATATTCTTGTTTTGTTTCCGTAGGAATTAATTCGAACGATTGTTTAATGTACTCATCGCTCAAATTTTCTTGAATATAGCGTGCTTCTTGTTTCCAAAGGTTAAGATCAGATGATTCTAAAATAGCCAAGTCTAATGGATAGGGTTCACGGTTGAACCACTTTACATTTTTGATATCATCTTTGTAATCTTGCATATGTCGAAGTGGTGGAATCCGCATAATAAGGTTAAAGAAAAGACCATCGTAACGAGGAAATGCTTGATCGCGATCACGTGGAATTGCACGATATATCGTTTTTCCATTTTCTTCATACGCACCCCAACGCCATTGATCCGAGTGTCGATCCCAATCGCCAACCAACATGTCAAAAAGTCGCGCACGAATGTAGGCTTGTTTGTCTACAATTACATCTTTATTTTTTTGAATCGCAAACAGCATATCATCCGTGCTTACAATATCGGTTGGCTTTCCGAAAACACCATCCTGATATCCAGCCATTGGACGTTCTTCAATCATATATAGCTCATCACCAAAATTTTCGTTGTATTCTTTTAACGTTTCTTGTTTGGGAACATAAAATAATTTTGGCGTAGCATGCATAATATGGATAGGCTTCATCAAATTTGCAACTGCTAACGGATAATAAGGGTGATTGGTTGTGTAAAAATCCATCAAAAATTTTTCAGTAAAAGAATCTTCAAATTCATCTGCAACATATTTATTTTTGAAGGCAACTTGTTGAATAAATTGTGTAGCACTCTTTTTTACCGAACGCATATTGTATTCTTCACCTTTATTGTTCACTAAACGCAAACTTTTCGTTTGATGTCCGCCCCCCATTCTGATAGGTGTTAAACCTCCATACAGTTGATTTAAATTAACAGTATTAGCTGTTATTGTTTGGCCGAAAGTTTTGCGGTAATGACGACCAAAAAAGAATTTATATGGATCAGATTTTTTTGTTACATCTAACTCATATACACTTGTTTCTTTTGTTTTTGGCATTTTTTTATCGTCATATACCTGAGCCAAATATTGCTTTTTCTTTTCTGTAACTTGTTTTGATAATAACAATTCGATTTCATCATTTTTGAACCCATAAAAATTTGCCAAAGAAGCGCCATTGTCATATAAATCTAAAACAACAAAACCATTGTCACCATAAGAGAAATCATTTTTACCAACCGCTTTTGCCGATTCTTTTTTAGAGCCAGATCCACTTATAATTTGTTTGACATTGTTCTGTTGAATGTATTGTAAATTATGATCATGACCAGAAACAACAATGACATTATTCCTATTTTCGATAATTGTCGCAATACGAGATGCCATTTCTCTATATTTGAAATTATTGACATCTTGCGGACTCAACCCAGTCGTGCTACGCAACAAATTAATAAAAGATCCAATGATAGGTAAAGGAACTTTGAAATCATCTCCAAATGGATAAAATTGTTTTTTGAAATCAAATTGTCCACCATGCGTACCATTCGAAAACAAGGGATGATGCATAGTGATTATAGTTGTGCGATTTTGATATTTATTTAATTGTGATTCTAATTCTTCAAAAAAAGCTTCACGCGATTTGATATCACACTTTTCGTTAAGGCCTGGGTGATTATCCCAATCTTGTAAATACCATTCAGAATCTATTGCAATTATCCCAATACTATCGTTGACATTTATTTTATCAATTGGACAAGCATCTTTTGGTAAGAATGCTTTTTTATTTCCTAATTGCTTTTTAACTATTTTTTCTTGTTCTTTTAGCCCTTTTACGCCATTTCTCCAATCATGATTTCCAGGAATAAAAAGTGTTTTTCCTTTGAATTCTTTTGCTAAATCAATCTGAAGTTGAAGTTTATCCCGGCTTGTCGTATAATTTTTCTTTGTAGGATCAACTACAATTCCATTTTCGTAAATATTATCACCCAAAAAGAAAAGATAAGAAGTAGAATCTGCTTTTGCTAATTCATTTTTTAGCGTTTTCAAATTCTGTTTATTTATTGGCTGATCCAAATCGCCAGCATCACCAATTAAATAGATTGATTGGATTTTGTTGCCTTCAACTTTTTGTGTCTTCTCGGTCTTAATATTTTTCCCGTATTGAGGATGTTGCGTTGCGCAAGATGTCATATAAAGACACGAACCTACTAAAGCCAAAAAAGGATAATTCAATTTTTTGTTGTTCAGTGTTGGTAATAATTTCATACATTTAAGCGTTAAAAACTTGTGATGAACCAATTGTTATTAAATATAGAAAACTATGTTTTCAATCTGTTCAAAGATAAACTTTCTTTAGATTTTACGTACCATAATTTTATGCATACCGTAAAAGTTGTAGAAGCCATAAAAACCTTGAGTGCTGAAGAACAAATTCCTACAGATCTACAAGAAAAATTAATAATTGCAGGTTGGTTTCACGATACCGGTTACACAAAAATCGTGCAAGGTCATGAAATTGAGAGTGCAAATATTGTAAAAGAGTATTTAAGTGAACTTGATTTTGATGAAAAATATATTAAAGAAGTTCAAGATTATATTTTGATTACAACTTTATATAAAGTTCCGAAGACGATTGGCGAAGCAATTGTAAAAGATGCAGATAATTATCATTTGGGTCAAACTGAATATCCAAAAATAGCCGAATTATTACGAGATGAGATTTCGAAAATTTGTAAAAAAGACTTTACAGATTATGAATGGCATATAGAAAACCGAAATTTCTTTTTGAATGTGCATCATTTTTATACCGATTCGGCAAAAAAACTTTGGCAAAAAGGAAAAGAAGAAAATTTGATTTATACACAAAGTAAAATCAAAGAAATTGAGTTGATTGGTGATGTACCGAACAAATACGAATTAAAGAAAAAGAAAAACGATAAAATTCAACAACCCGATCGAGGAGTAGATACGCTTTTCCGTGTAACGTTAAATAATCATACGCGTTTAAGTGATATTGCAGATAGTAAAGCCAATATTTTATTGTCTGTAAATGCAATTGTAATTTCGATTGCACTTTCTACGTTGGTTCCGAAATTAGGAAGTCCAAAAAATGAATACTTGATTTTACCTTCTATTGTTATGCTTTTGTCAAGTGTTATTTCGATTATTTTTGCAATTTTAGCCACAAAACCAAAAGTTACTTACGAAAGTTTTAACGAAGAAGATGTAAAAAATAGAAAAGTTAATTTGCTTTTCTTTGGAAATTTTTATCAAATGTCGCTTGATGCCTACGAAGAGGCGATGGAAGAATTGATGAAAGACAGAGATTATGTTTATACATCTTTAACTCGAGATTTATACTATTTAGGAAAAGTTTTGGAGCGAAAATATCGCTTGTTGAGTATAACGTATACCATTTTTATGATTGGTACTATATTATCAGTTTTGACTTTTGCTTATGCAATGTTTACAAATGTTGGATAAATACAATTCCAACTAAAAATTCGCCTATTTTTTCTTATAAATACTTTAAGAATGCCTATTTTTAGACCATAAAATAGTTGAGATGAAAATTGAATTAAATAGAGTAAACAAAGCTTCTCATTACGAAGCAACTGCAGCAAGTTCTTCTGTGAAGGTGAATATAGATGGGCCAGAATCGATAGGAGGAGAGGGAAAAGGAGTTCGTCCGATGGAGCTAGTTTTAATAGCTTTAGGTAGTTGTAGTGTTTTTGATTTGGGAGAAATTTTAAAAAAACAACGTCAAGAAATCGAAGATCTTAAAGTTGAGGTAGAAGGACAACGCCGCGAAGAAATTCCAAATATTTTCACAAACATTCACATCAAATTTTTCTTAAAAGGAAACATCGATTTGGAAAAAGCAAATAAAGCTGCTGAATTAGCAGTGAAAAAATATTGTAGCGTACACGATATGTTAGCAAACGGAGGTATCGATATTACGTACGAAATTAATGTGAATTAAATTGTAGCACAACATTACACCAAATAATGATGGAATAAATGACGAATGGGATTTGAGTAAATTCTTAACTGCCTATCCAAATGCTGTTATAGAAATTTATGACCGATTTGAAAAAAATGTGAAAACAATTACACAAGCTGATCAGTTTATTTGGGATGGAAGAATACGAGGAAAATCTGTGCCTACAGATAATTATTGGTATGTAATCAAACTAAATGATGAACAAACAAAATCAGGTTCAATATTAATTAAAATCAGATAATCTTAAGTTTTTGAAACAAGATTAAATCGTAAAATGATGATAACAAAAAGATGTAGCCTTATAGGTTACATCTTTTTTTGTTAAATTTACAATTCAATGTATATTAACTTCCTGAAAAAGTTTAGTTTGAACCTGTAATTATACTGAATATGAATACGAAAAGTCAACAAATTGTTTATGTCCACGGACTATATAGCTCGGCTAATTCTTCGAAATTCAAATCGATTTTAAAGAAATATCCTTCAGCAATTTGTGTAGAATGGAGAGTAGAGGATACTATATCGGCCATTTTGCTTGAGGCTTACGATCACTTAAAAGGAGTCGTGGAAGATTTAACTATTATTGGGAGTTCTACTGGAGGTAATTTTGCGTGGCAATTGCAACAGAAATTAAAAGAAAATGGTAAATCGAGTGAATTGATTTTACTTAATCCTTTGGTTGATGTATCAGTCATAAAAGAGCTTGATTTTCCAGAAAATCTTATCCAATTTTTAGTAGATATGAATCGTTTCGAAAATACTAAAGTTTTTTTATCCGTTCATGATGAAGTGTTAGATTTTGAAAAGTTAAAAAAATTCTTCGAAATGCAAGACAATATTTTTCCAAATCAAATTGATATGATCGAAATTGATGATGATCATCGTATTCATAACTTCGAGTCATTGTTAACGTTAATTTAATTTACTCTTTACAATTATTTAATTTTATTCCATGCATTTTTGCATCAAAATTAAGTCACTCAAATTATGAAGCATTATTTAGTTTTACCGTTATTATTAATAACTGTAAGTCTTTTTGGACAGAATAAAGATTCTATTCAAACAGAAGAATATAAAAACTTGATGTCGCCTTATTACAGTTATGGAGATGGTTTGGGAATTACTTCTCCCGATAGTTTGTATCAGGTAAATATTCGATTCAGAATGCAAAATAGAGTGTCTTATATTGATAATCAAGATGAAGAAGATAAAATTGATGCGCAAATTCGTCGTTTAAGGCTTCGATTAGACGGTTATATTGGTAATCCAAAGTTCGAATATTCGTTGCAACTTTCTTTTGCTTCTGGCGATGTAGGAAAGGCAGAGGAGGGAAAAAATACTAACATCATTCGAGATGCCATGATTTTTTATAACCCAAATAAACATTGGAGTTTTGGATTTGGTCAAACCAAATTGCCAGGAAATAGACAGCGAAATAATTCGTCGGGTGCATTACAGTTAACAGATCGTTCCATCAACAATGCGGACTTTAACATCGACCGTGATTTTGGATTTCAAGTACAACATTCAAAAAAATCAAAAGAACATTTTTCGTATACATTGCGTGGAGCTGTTTCTACTGGAGAAGGGAGAAATTGGACAAAGTTTGATGATACAGGTTTAGCCTATACAGGAAAAGTAGAATTGTTTCCGTTCGGGGCTTTTACAAATGACGGAAGTAGTTACGAAGGAGATTTATTTCATGAGCAAACACCAAAGTTGATGCTTTCTGGTGCGTACAGTTACAATAATAATGCGCATAAAACCAAAGGTCAGCAAGGAGATGAGTTATTTGGAACAGCAAATATTCAATCTTTATTTTTTGATGCAATGTTCAAATATCGTGGTTGGAGTTTTATGTATGCTTACTTGAATAGAAATTCTGATCAAACTGTATTCCATAACCCGCAAGATGCAACCGATTTTAATTACATCTACAATGGTCATGGAATGGATTTTCAAGGTTCATACACTTTTCCAAAACATTGGGAAGTAATTGGACGCTATTCTACGCAAAAAGTAAATGATAAAATTTTTGAATTTACTCCAAACACAAATCAATATAGTTTAGGGTTGACGAAGTATATCTGGGAACATGCCTTCAAATTACAAGCAGAAGTGTCCTATGAGCAACAGAAGTTTTATAATTTAGAAAAGAAAAACAATTGGTATGCCCGTTTACAAATAGAAATTGGGATATAAGCTATCTTATTTAAGTAAACTATTTTACGAAGATTTAATGGTATGATATTTAAATAAATTGTTTAAATTTGTAGTAACAATATCAACCCATGCAACCCAATAAAAGAAAAAGCAGCCTGAATCGTAATGTGGAATTCGGCACAAAAAAAGTACAGTTTAAAGACGTAATAATTGTAGCAATTTTAATATTTGTAATCGTTTTAACAATATTGAAATTTGTAAATTAAAAATAATCTAATAAAAAAATCCCTTCAGATGAAGGGATTTTTTTTATCTATTTTTTCTCAATAGAAACTAATTTCGAATCTTCTTTACAAATCTCAAGAACGAAGTCATAATCTTTAGAATTGTCTTTGCTTTTGTAATTTGCTAAATATTCTCTACATGGAACTTGATCTTTTTTAGAGTTATCAAAATCAACTTTACTTCTTTTGAATAATTCTTTTTTCAAAAATGTAGAATCTAAATTTTCAGTTTTCATAAATGCTTGTGCTTCTGGTGAAATCGATAATCTTTTAGAATAAGCTTCGTCCAAAACTCTTGCATTTGGAAAGTAATTACATGAGAATGCGCGTGGACCAAACGCCATTGCGACGAAAACCATCCCAATTCCTACTCCCATCATATACTTCATAAATCTTTGCGTAAACGTCATATGATCAATAAATTAATGTCGTGAAATGGTAAATCAAACCAGTCACATAAGTTCTTTTTTACAATTCTTCCTTTGTACAAATATACGCCATTTCTTATAGTTTTATCCGTTTGTACCACATTTGCAAAACCAGATTCTTCTGATATTTGAAATAAATAGGATAAAAAATAATTACTCAACGCTTTAGTAGACGTACGTGCAACGCGAGAAGTGATATTAGAAACGGCATAATGAATGATATCATTCTTTATAATGATTGGTTGATCATGTGTTGTCAACTCTGAAGTTTCAAAGCATCCACCTTGATCTATACTAACATCAATAATAACAGCGCCAGCTTTCATATTTTGAACCATCATTTCAGTAACGACACATGGTGTACGTGTTTCGCCACGAAGTGCTCCAATTGCTAAATCGCATCGTCTTAAAGCTTTTCCTAATTCTTTAGGATCTAATGTCGAAGTGGAAACGCGTTGACCAATATTTTGTTGTAAACGTCTTAATCTCGTCAATGAATTGTCAAAAACTCGAACCGAAGCGCCCAAACCTAAAGCAGTTCTTGTTGCATTTTCAGCAACAGTTCCTGCTCCAAGAATAACAACTTCTGTTGGTCGTACTCCAGTAACGCCTCCCATTAAAATACCATTCCCAACATTTGTTGAAGACATCAATTCACTCGCTACCAAAATAGCCGTAGTTCCTGCAATTTCACTTAATAAACGAACGACTGGTAAATGATTTTGTTCATCACGAATAAACTCAAAACCTACAGCATCTACACGTTTTGCGATAAGTTTCTGAAAATATTCACGTTTCAACGTGTTGGTAGGTACAGAAGAAATGATTAATGCATGGGGTTTTACCCAATCAATTTCTTCTAATGTAAGTGGGCCTACTTTTAGAATAATTGGTTTTTCGAAAACGGATTGCGTATTGTAAGAAATCTGCGCACCAGCTTCTGAATATTCTTTATCTGAGTAATTTGCACCTTCTCCTGCTCCAGTTTCAATCGTTACTTGATGTCCGTTATTGACTAAAATTTCGACTGCATCAGGAGAAAGACAAATTCGTTTTTCTTGATTATTTGTTTCTTTTGGAATTCCAATATCGAAGCGCTCTTTCTTATGAGGAATCTCTAAACGCTCGGGTTGAGGAATAAGTTCTTCTTGAGAAAACGGCGTGAAAATATTTTTTCCGTCCATAATGTATTAGCTAAAGTTTAAATGACGAATTCCATCTACATTTTTTAGTGTAATTGTATGGTGCTCATCAGGTATAAAGTTAGCAATTTTATTTGGCCATTCCATCAAACAATAATGATTAGAATATAAATATTCTTCAATACCAAAATCTAATGCTTCATCTTCATGATTCAAACGGTAAAAATCAAAATGAAAGACCTTTCCTTTTTTGGTGTCATATTCATTTACGATCGAAAAAGTAGGACTCGATATTTCGTCTCTTGTTCCCAAAGCTTTTACAAACGTTTTAATAAAAGTTGTTTTTCCAGCTCCCATTTCTCCTTCGAAAGTGATTAATTTATAGTGAAGCTGATCTATTATTTGATGTGCAACTTCGGGTAATTCGTCTAAATTATGAATGATAAATTCCATTTAATTTTTTGGTGTTAAAACAACCATTGGTATAATTATTTCTTCTAACGAAATTCCACCATGTTGGTAAGTATTCTTGTAATAATTAACGAAATGATTGTAATTTTTTGGATACGTTAAAAATAAATTTTCTTTTGCAAAGATATACTTTGACGTAACATTAACCTTAGGTAAAAGGAATTTTTCTGGTTGATCAACTGCCAAAACATCTTTTGGATCATATTGCAATTGTTTCCCTAATTTGTAACGTAGGTTGGTACTTGCTTCTTTATCTCCAATGACTTTTGTTGGCTCTTTCACGTAAATTGTTCCATGATCGGTTGTTACAATAATTTTCATCTTGTTTTGAGCCGCTTTTTTTACAATTTCCATTAAATACGAATTTTCAAACCAATGTTTTGTAATTGAACGATAGGTTTTGTCGTCTCGAATCATTTCGCCTACAATACGATTATCAGTTTTCGCATGCGATAAAATATCAATAAAGTTATAGACGATAACATTCAGATTATTGTTTTTGTAATTGTTAAAATCATCTGCAATTTTTTTCTCAAAATCAGAATTTAAAATTTTGAAATAATTGTATGTAAGATCTCCCAATCCAAGACGTTTTAATTGTTCTCCTAACAATTCTTTTTCGTACATATTTTTGTTTCCTTCATCGGTGTCATTTAACCAATACTGAGGATATTTTTTCTCAATTTCAAGTGGCATCAGTCCCGAAAAGAATGCATTTCTTGCATATTGTGTTGCTGACGGCAAAATACTGTAATATAGATTTTCGTTTTCAGAATTATAATAACGATTAAAAATAGGTTCAATCACTTTCCATTGATCATAGCGTAAATTGTCCACCATTATCAATAATACATTTTTGTCTTTCCCTAATTGTGGGCGAACCAATTGATTAAAAACTGTGTGCGATAAAACAGGGCGATCTTCGTCATCATGTAACCAATCTTCGTAATTACGTTCAATGAATTTAAAAAAAGCTGCATTGGCTTCACTTTTTTGATTTTCGATGATTTGCGTTAAAGCAGTATCTTCAATATTTTCTAATTCAAGTTCCCAATAAACCAATTTTTTATAAATCTCTTGCCAATCTTCAAAATCATGCGCATTCATCATATTCATCGTAATATTTCTGAATTCTTGTTGGTAATTGATAACTGTTTTTTCGGAAATAATTTTAGAAGCATCCAAAATCTTTTTTAAACTTAATAAGATCTGATTTGGGTTAACAGGTTTAATCAAATAATCTGAAATATGTGCACCAATTGCATCTTCCATAATATGTTCTTCCTCACTTTTTGTGACCATAATAACGGGAAGATTTGGGCGGATTTCTTTGATTTTTGGCAAAGCTTCTAAGCCGCTTAACCCTGGCATATTTTCATCGATTAAAACCGCTACAAAATTTTCTTTTTCAATCACTTCTAACGCATCCGTTGCGTTGTTTATCATTGTCGTATCGTATCCCTTTTTCTCTAAAAAAAGTTGGTGCGGTTTCAATAAATCGATTTCATCGTCAATCCATAAAATTTTTATAGCCATTTGTAATAATTTATATTTTTTATTATGATTTTTCTACTATCAGAATTCTTCCAAATATAGCGATAACAGAAATGTTAACATCTAAATTGTATGTTAAACAAAACAGGAGTTTTGCTAAAATTTGCGTTGTTTTTTTAGCATAAATAATTCCAAAAATGATTTTAAAGAAAAATATTTTATAAAAACGTTTCTTTCTGATCAAAGTACTCTTTAGAATGGGTAAAAATTTATATCTTTGTTAACAAAATTGTACGTTTGAATCCATTAAACAATAATAAGTTGAAAATAGTAAATGATCCAGTTCATGGATTTATAACGATTCCAAACGAGCTTATTTATCAGATTATTCAACATCCATATTTTCAACGACTTCGTAGAATTTCGCAAACAGGACTGACTGAAATGGTGTATCCTGGTGCAAGACATTCTCGTTTTCATCACGCTTTAGGTTGTATGCATTTGATGCAAAAAGCCCTAAATATCCTTAAAAGAAAAAACGTTGAAATAACTTCCGAAGAAGAGAATGCGGCGTTGATAGCCATTCTTTTACATGATTTGGGACATGGTCCTTTTTCACATTCTCTTGAACATTCGATTATTAATGGTTCTCATCACGAAGAAATTTCGCTTCGTTTGATGGAAGAATTAAATCAAATTTTTGATCAAAAATTAACGTTAGCTATTCAAATTTTTAAAGGACAATATCCAAAAAAGTTTTTAACACAATTGGTTTCGAGTCAATTGGATTGCGATCGTATGGATTATTTGAAACGAGATAGTTTTTATTCTGGTGTTGTAGAAGGAAATATTAATCCAGAACGAATTATCTCGATGATGAATGTTTCGGATAATGAGTTGGTGATCGAAGCGAAAGGAATTCCTTCTGTCGAAAAATTTTTGATTGCACGTATGTTTATGTATATGCAAGTGTACATGCACAAAAAATCTTTTACAGCCGAAAATTTTTTGATTAATGTTTTAAGAAGAGCAAAAGAATTGACACGAAAAGGTGAACATCTGTTTGCTACTTCAGCTTTTAAGTATTTTTTAGAAGATAATGAACAGGGAAGTTTATCAAAAGAAGGTTTAGAGATATTTACGCATTTAGACGATTCGGATGTGTTATCAGCAATTAAAGAATGGCAATATCACGATGATTTTATTTTAAGTAAATTATCAAAAAATATCATTCAGCGAACGTTACCAAAATCCTATTTAATGGATAATAAATTGACTGACGAAGAAATTTTGTTTGAAAAGAATAGAGTAAAAGAAGCTTTAGAAATTGAAGATGCAAGCTATTTTGTGGAGCAGACAATAATTAAAATAGTTCCGTACGAAAAATCAAAAAGTCCAATTAAGGTTTTGTATAAGAATGGTGATGTTAAAGAATTATCCTGTTCCGGAAAAAGTTTGTTAACGCAATTTTTGGGACAAGAAATTACAAAATATCACTACCATAGTGTATAAGGATTGATTTAAAGAATTTGACAAAAAAGTTAAATAACTTATATAATCATTTTATAAATTTAAGAATAATTATTAGTTTTGCAGACTATGAAGTTTAAAGCTGCAGAGATTGCGCAATTATTGCAAGGAACCGTAAAAGGGGATGCAAATGTAGAGGTTTCCACACTATCAAAGATAGAGGAGGGAAAAGAAGGTTCGATTTCGTTTTTAGCAAATCCGAAATACGAACATTTTATCTATTCAACTCATGCTTCTATTGTAATTGTGAGTAAAGATTTTGTAGCGACAGATTCAATATCTTCTACTTTAATTGTTGTGGAAGATGCTTATCAAGCGTTTACACAATTATTACACTATTACAATACCATAAAAAATAATAAAGTTGGAATAGAAGAATATACGAAAGTTAATTCTACTGCCCAATTAGGGGATAATGTATATATAGGAAGTTTCTCTTATATTGGAGCTAATGTTTCGATTGGGAATAATGTGAAGATATATCCAAATGTAACCATTGGTGATTATGCGAAGATTGGAGATAATACTGTTTTACATTCAGGCGTACAAGTATATGAAGAATGTGAAATTGGTCAGAATTGCATCATTCATTCTAACGTTGTAATAGGAGCTGATGGTTTCGGTTTTGCACCAAATCCAGACGGATCTTTTGAAAAAATTCCTCAAATAGGAAATGTTTTAATTGAAGATAATGTCGAAATTGGAGCAGGGTCAACAATAGATAGAGCAACAATGGGATCTACAATTATTCGTAAAGGAGTAAAATTAGATAACCAAATACAAATTGCTCATAATGTTCAAATAGATGAGAATACTGTTATAGCTTCGCAAAGTGGAGTAGCAGGTTCGACCAAAATTGGACGCAATTGTATGATTGGAGGTCAAGTTGGTATCGCAGGTCATTTGACAATTGGAGATTTTGTACAAGTACAAGCTCAGAGTGGTATTAACGGAGATGTAGAAAGCAAAACGCAGTTGTATGGTTCACCAGCAATGGAGGCGGCAAGCTTTAGAAAAGCATACGTACATTTTAGAAAGTTTCCAGAAATTGTGAAACGAATCGATAAATTAGAAAAAGAGAACAAACAAAAGTAAAAGTTAATGTCTGATAAACAAAAAACTTTAGCGAATGAAGCCGTTCTAAAAGGTGTAGGCTTACATACAGGTAAATTTGTTACCTTAACATTTAAACCAGCTGAACCGGATACAGGATTTGTATTTGTTAGAACAGATTTAGAAGGTCAACCTCAAGTAGAAGCAGATGCACAATATGTTGTGAGTACAGCGAGAGGAACAACTTTAGAAAAGAAGGGAGTTAAAGTACATACAACTGAGCACGTTTTGGCGGCTTTGGTAGGTATGGATATTGATAACTGTTACATTGAAATCGATAATGCAGAACCTCCAATTATGGACGGTTCTTCACGTTTTTTTGTAGAAGCAATAGAATCTGCAGGAATTGTTGAACAAGACAAAGACAGAGAATATTATAGAATTAAAGAAATTGTAACTTACGTAGATCCAGAAACAGGATCAGAAATCACTGCAATTCCAGCAGATGAATATCAAGTTACGGCAATGGTTGATTTTGGAACTAAGGTTTTAGGAACTCAAAATGCGACATTATCGTCTATAAAAAATTTCAAACAAGATATCTCTCAAGCAAGAACGTTCTGTTTTTTACATGAGTTAGAACAATTGTTAGAAGCTGGTTTAGTAAAAGGTGGAGATTTAGACAATGCAATTGTTTATGTTGACAAAGAAATTACGCCAGAAACGAAAGAAAAACTTTGTAAAGCTTTTAATAGAGATAATGTTTCTATACGTCCAAAT
Source organism: Empedobacter sp. 225-1 (assembly GCF_030328185.1). Taxonomy (NCBI): domain Bacteria; kingdom Pseudomonadati; phylum Bacteroidota; class Flavobacteriia; order Flavobacteriales; family Weeksellaceae; genus Empedobacter; species Empedobacter sp. 225-1. The sequence continues at coordinate 43,865 of NZ_JACALO010000015.1, forward strand.
GGAATTTTAGATCACTTGACTTTACACTATCCAAACGAAGCTGCTCGTCACAAATTATTAGATGTTGTGGGAGATTTAGCTTTAGTAGGAAAGAAGTTAAAGGCTAAAATTATTGCCACAAAACCTGGACATCACACCAATACAAATTTTGCAAAAAAATTAAGCAAACAAATCAAATTAGCACAACGTAACAAAGTTCCTGAATTTGATTTAACAGCTGAACCTGTTTATGATATCAATGATATTATGAAACTTTTACCTCATCGTCCACCATTTTTATTGATTGACAAGGTAATTTCTAAAACTGCAACTGGACTGATTGGTGTGAAAAATGTAACGATGAACGAACCGTTTTTTGTAGGACATTTTCCAAAAGAACCAGTAATGCCAGGTGTATTACAGATCGAAGCAATGGCACAATTAGGAGGTTTATTAATTTTAGGTGAACTCGAAAATCCTCAGGATTATTCAACTTACTTCATGAAAATTGAAGGAGCAAAGTTTAAACGTAAAATTATCCCAGGAGATACAATTGTGTTTAAGTTAGAGTTGGTAGAACCAATTAGAAGAGGAATCGTTCATATGCAAGGAATTGGATATGTAAACAATCAAATCGCTGTGGAAGCAGAAATGATGGCAGTTATTACAAAAGAATAATTTAAAGAAATGGAAGTTATGAATTATCCGATGGCATATGTTCATCCAACTGCAATAATAGGTGAAAATGTTACTATAAGCCCCTTTTCGTCTGTTTATGAAGATGTGGAAATTGGTGAAGGAACATGGATTGGTCCTAATGTAACAATTATGTCAGGAGCTCGTATTGGGAAAAATTGTAAAATTTATCCAGGTACAGTAATTTCTGGTGAGCCCCAAGATTTAAAATATGGAGGTGAAAAAACTTTTACTTATATCGGTGACAATACCACAATTCGTGAATGTGTTACAGTAAACAAAGGAACAAACGCTTTAGGATATACCAAAATTGGTGATAATTGCTTGATTATGGCAACAGCTCACATTGCACATGATTGTGTTGTTGGAAACAATGTTGTGATTGTTAACGCCGTTGGTTTAGCAGGACATATAGAAGTTGGAGATTACGCTTTTATAGGAGGATATAGTGCTGTACATCAGTTTACAAAAATTGGAGAACATGCTTTTGTGGCTGGAGCAACACAAATTCGTAAAGATGTGCCTCCTTATGTAAAAGCTGCAAAAAATCCTGTCGCTTATGCTGGTGTTAATGCAATTGGATTAAGGAGAAAAGGTTTCTCTTCAGAAGAAATTTTTGAAATTCAAGGAATCTACAGAATTTTATATCAACAAAAAAATAATGTATCTCAAGCTGTAGAACAAATCTTAGAAAAATTCCCAGATTCACATTATCGTGAAGTGATCTTAAATTTTATTAATACAAGTGATCGTGGAATTATGAAAGGATATAGTTCGGGAGTTTAATTAAAAATAATAAAATAGAATAAATGGCAACAACTGCTGATATTAGAAAAGGTTTATGCATCGTTTTTAATAATGATACATACAAAATTATCGAATTTTTACACGTTAAACCAGGAAAAGGTCCTGCTTTCGTTCGTACAAAATTAAAATCATTAACAACAGGAAAAGTGTTAGATAATACATTTTCTGCTGGTCATAAAATTGACGAAGTTCGTGTAGAAACACGTAACTATCAATATTTATACGAAGACGATAATGGTTTCCACTTTATGAATAATGATGATTTCTCTCAAGTTTATTTAAACAAAGAATTGATCGAAAATGCACAATTTATGAAAGCTGGAGACGAAGTGAAAATCTTATTCCGTGCTTCTGATGAAACTGCTTTAGCAGCAGAGTTACCAAATACAGTAATTATGGAAATTACGTATACAGAGCCAGGTCTTAAAGGCGATACAGCAACAAATGCTACAAAACCTGCAACGACGGAAACTGGTGCTGAAATCCGTGTTCCTTTATTTATTAACGAAGGTGATAAAGTGAAAATCAATACAGAAGACGGTTCTTACGTTGAACGTATTAAAGAATAATTGAAGTACATATCATATCAAAAAGTAGCTATTTATAGCTACTTTTTTTATTGGGTAAAATCAAGTTAATCGTGTATTTTAGCTAAGAGTTTAATGAACAAATCTTATGAAGATGAAAAAAATATTCAAAAAAATGTTTATTTACGGAGCAATTTTCTGTGTTTTTTGTCTGTTATTTACCGCTTTTTCGAATTATAGAATCGAAAAATCTACAGAAGAATTTGTAACAAATCATACGGATAAATTACCCAAAATAAAAGTTGCAGTTGTATTAGGGACTGCTCCAAATTTGATGAATGGTTATCAAAATTATTACTTTACTTATCGTATCGAAGCAGCGACTAAATTATATCAATCAGGAAAAGTAACCCATTTTATTTTAAGTGGTGATCACGGTCAGAAAGATTATAATGAACCTGAAGCGATGAAACAAGCGTTGATAAAAAATGGAATTCCAGAACACGTAATTTATTTAGATTATGCTGGATTTAGAACATTGGATTCGATGATTCGTGCGAAAGAAATATTTAGTCAAAATGAATTTATTGTGGTTTCGCAAGAGTTTCATAATCAACGAGCAGTTTACATTGCAAGACAGAACGGGATAAATGCTTATGGTTATAATGCAAAAGATGTGAATAAACAAGCAGGATTGAAAACAAATATCCGTGAATATTTTGCACGAACAAAAGTTTTTGTGGATAGTTTTTTAGGGATTCAACCTAAATTTTTAGGTGAGAAAATAGACGTAATATAAATTGCATTTCAAAAAAACACCTCTAAAATGGAATTTATTTTAGAGGTGTTTTAGAAAATATTTTTTAAAATTAATTTTTAATTCCTTCCAACATAAATAAAAAAGCATCTTCTTTTGCATCTTCTTTTAAAGATTCAAATCGACCAGAAGCTCCACCATGACCAGTATCCATATTGGTATCCAAAAGTAAAATATTATGGTCTGTTTTTAATTCTCGTAATTTAGCCACCCATTTTGCAGGTTCCCAATATTGTACTTGCGAATCGTGTAAACCAGTCGAAACATATAAATTTGGATAATCTTTTGCTTCGACATTATCGTATGGCGAATAAGATTTGATGTAGTCATAATATTCTTTCTCATTTGGATTACCCCATTCGTCATATTCTCCTGTAGTTAATGGAATAGTATCGTCTAACATAGTCGTCACAACATCTACAAAAGGAAATTGTGCGATAACACCGTTAAATAAAGATGGCTCGTAATTAATCACAGCCCCCATCAACAATCCTCCAGCAGAACCACCCATTGCATATAAGTGTTTTGATGACGTGTAATTTTGTTGGATCAAATGTTTAGCAGCATCAATATAATCAAAGAACGTATTTTTCTTTTCTAACATTTTACCATCTTCATACCATTCACGACCAAGATATTGTCCGCCACGAATGTGTGCAATTGCATAGATAAATCCTCGATCTAAAAGACTTAAACGAATCGAACTAAAATAAGGTTCGATGGTGTAACCATACGATCCATAGGCGTAAAGTAAAAGTGGTGTTTCGGCTGATAGAGGAGTGTCTTTTCTACGAACTAATGAAATTGGAACCATTTCTCCATCGCGTGCTTCAGCCCAAATACGTTCTGAAATATAGTTTTCTTTATCAAAATCTCCCAAGACTGTTTGCTCTTTTTTTACTTCGAATGTTTTATCATTCATATTGAAATCAATCACAGAGGAAGGCGTTGTTAGAGATGTATATCCATAACGTAAAATGTCTGTTTCAAAATCTGGGTTTGTACCAACATTTGCTGTATAGGTTTCTTCGTTGAATGGTAAATAATAATCTGTCGATTTGTCCCATGCTTTGATATTCATTTGCAACAAACCATTTGTACGTTCTTCGATAACCAAATAATTTTTGAAAATTTCGAATCCTTCAATCAATGCTTCATCACGATGAGGAATTACATCAACCCAATTTTCTTGTTCTGTTTTTTCGACAGAAGTTTTCATTAATTTGAAGTTAAATGCGTCATCTTTATTGGTTTGAATATAAAATGAATCTCCAAAATGTTCGATCGAATATTCTAAATCTCGTTTTCTTTCTTGAAAGATTTTAAATTCAGCATCTGGTTGATTAGAAGGAATATATCTGTATTCATCTGAAACAGTACTCGAAGATCCAATGACAATATAATCTCGTGATTTTGATTTGTAAACATACGCATTGAAGGTGTCATCTGTTTCCTCAAAAACCAAAGTATCTTCTTCTTGTTTTGTCCCTAATTTATGTTTCCAAATTTGATAAGCACGTAACGTTTCGTCTTTTCGCGTGTAGAATAATGTTAGATTATCTGCCGCCCAAACAGAACCACCAGTAGTATTCTCAATTTTATCTAAAAGTATTTCTCCAGTTGCTAAATTCTTGATTTGTATCGTATAAATTCTGCGCGAAACATTGTCAACTCCAAATGAAACCAATTGATTATTTGGAGCCATCGAAATTCCTCCTAATTGATAATACGAATGACCTTCTGCCATTGTATTGACATCAAAAAGTATTTCATCAGCGTTATCTAAAGTGTCTTTACGACGTTTGTGAATAGGGTATTCTTTGCCTTTCTGAAATTCAGTCAAATACCAATAACCATTCAATTTATAAGGAACAGACGAGTCATCTTCTTTGATTCTCGCTTTCATTTCCTCAAATAAGTTAGTTTGTAATTCTTCTGTTGGCGCTAAAACAGCTTTAGTATATTCGTTTTCTTGATTTAAATAATCAATCACTTCTTGATTTTCGCGGTCATTTAACCAATAATAATTATCGATGCGAATATCGCCGTGTTTTTCTAATTTTTGTTCTATTTTTTTAGCAATAGGTGCTTGCATTGCGTTTAATTTTAAGGGACAAAGTTAGTGTAAAACTACTTTGTATAAGTTGTTGTTGACCATGATTTGTCAGCTGTTTTATATTCGATGATAATATTCTGATCATTTGTATAGCCAATAGTTTCGTAATTACCATTTGCAGAAATAACAGTTACATGATAAACATTTTGTTGTGAAGCAGGATAAAACTGAGCTATAACTTTCGAATTATGTTTATCAATTAAAACAAATTCATTGTTTTTAGTAACTGTTTTGATATAATTTTTACCATCAAGTTTATAAATATCTGCTTCAGCTATATCTTTTTTAGCAGCAATTACATCTTCCTTTGGTTTGATAGTTTCTGTAGTAATTGATGTTCCTTTTTCAATTTTTGTTAAAGGTAAAGCTTTTGCATTCTGTTTTTTAACATGACTCATAGCAACGCTAAGCGCTTCTTGATAACCTTTTGCAAATTCTTTTTCTTTCGACATACCTTCATAAGAATCAAAAACAGTATTATTGCAATCAGAAAAAGTAACTTTTAGTTTATTTCGAAAAGCAACAGAAGTGTTTTCAATATTTGCTTTTGCAGCTAAACATGGATTAATTTGAATATCTAATGGAATTGATTTTTCATTTACAATTTCAAATTCTTTCTTTTTTAAAGCGATTTTTAATGCTGTGTTTAGTTGATAATCTTCTTTTGCAAAATCAGTAAATTTATCAGGAACGATAACATATTTATAATCCGTAACACTTTGTGCCTGCGCAGAAATTAAGGCAAGAAAGAAGAACCCCGAAAGTATTTTTTTCATCGCTGATTATTTAGCCGTTAATTTAACTTCTTTCCAAACATTATTTTCTAAAACTTCGTACGCAATAGAATTTTCATTGCTGTAACCAACAGACGAATAATTAGAATTACCATTTGTAACAACTACTCTGTAAACACCCGTTTTTGAAGTAGTTTCGAATTTAGCAATAACTTGATTTCCGTTTTCTGACATCAGCATAAAACCACCATTTTGTAAGTCAATTTTTTGATAATTTTTTGAACCATCTGTTAAAAGATTTGAAATGGTTACGTCCGCACTTTTAGGTTCGGGAGTAGCGACTTTGTTTACTTCTTTTTTCGATTGTTCCAATTTAGTCATTGGAATAGAAGTTTTCGCATTTTGAGTTTTTAGTTTCATCAAAGCAAGTTTTAATGCTTCTTGATATCCTTTATCAAACTCTTTTATTTTTGAAGTTCCTTCAAAAGTTTCAATATTATTTTGAGAACAATCCGTAAAAACGACTTCTAATTTATTATTTAAAAAACTCTTTACTTTAAGAATATCAGTATTTAATACAGAGCATGGAGTTTGAGTGACTTCTTGAGGCCAAGTTGACTTGTCAGAAGGTAAAACTTCATATTTTTTTTGAGTTAATAAATATCTCAATCGGTTATTTAATTGATACTGATCTTGTTCAAAACCCGAAAATTTTTCTGGAATATGAATATATTTATAATCATTTACTTCTTGTGCATTTACAGTTGAGATACTGCATAAAAGTAATGTTGCTATTAAGTTTTTCATGTAAAAAGTTATTTGTATCAAATATAAAAAAAAGCATTCAAACTTAGGTGATAATACTATTTTATGATAATTTTTAATTAAAATAGTATTCTAATTATATAATATTGTATTAATTCAATAATAATTGTTTAAATTTAATCAATAAAAAATCATAAAATTATGTCAATATTAAAAGATAAAGTTGCCATTGTAACTGGTGCAGGTTCTGGGATTGGAAAAGCTGTTGCTGAATTGTATGCAAAGGAAGGCGCAAAAGTTGTCGTTTCTGATATTAATGAAGAAGGTGGAAAAGAAGTTGTCGAAATCATTAAAAAAAATGGAGGAGAAGCGTTTTTTTTCAAAGCTGATACTGCTTTGGCAGAAGACAACGAAGCCTTAGTGAATAAAGCGGTTGAGGTGTATGGAAAATTGGATATTGCTTGTAATAATGCAGGAATTGGAGGTCCTGCTGCATTAACAGAAGATTATCCGTTGGATGGTTGGAAAAAAGTAATTGACATTAATTTTAATGGTGTTTTTTATGGATGTAAATATCAACTACAAGCAATGGAAAAAAATGGAGGAGGTGCTATTGTGAACATGGCTTCTATTCATGGAGAGGTAGCAGCACCAATGAGTTCTGCTTATACTTCTGCTAAACATGGAGTAGTTGGATTGACGAAAAATATTGGAGCAGAATATGGGCCAAAAAATATTCGTTGTAACGCTGTTGGTCCTGGTTATATTATGACCCCTTTATTATCAAATAATTTGAGTGCAGATCATTTAGAAGTATTGGTTACAAAACATCCAATGGGTCGTTTAGGTCAACCAGAAGAAGTTGCTGAATTGGTTTTATTCTTAAGTTCGGACAAAGCATCTTTTATGACAGGAGGTTATTATCTTGTAGATGGAGGATACACAGCTGTTTAGAATATTTTTGATCTTATCTTAAAGGATTGAATGGATAATTAGCATTTAATCCTTAATTTTGCTTAAACGAAATACAAACAAGCAATGAAATTTTTTATCGATACAGCAAACTTAGCTGATATTAAAGAAGCGCAAGATTTAGGGATTTTAGATGGTGTGACAACGAATCCATCTTTAATGGCGAAAGAAGGAATTACTGGTCAAGAAAATATTATCAATCACTACAAAGCAATTTGCGAATTGGTAGATGGAGATGTATCTGCAGAGGTAATTTCTACTGATTTTGAAGGAATGGTAAAAGAAGGTGAAGCTTTAGCTGCTTTGAATCCTCAAATTGTGGTTAAAATTCCAATGACAAAAGATGGTGTTAAAGCATGTAAATACTTTTCTACAAAAGGAATCAGAACTAATGTAACGTTAGTTTTTTCAGTAGGACAAGCTTTATTGGCTGCAAAAGCTGGTGCAACTTACGTTTCTCCTTTTATCGGACGTTTAGATGATATTTCGACAGATGGTTTAAACTTGATCGAAGAAATTCGTTTGGTTTATGATAACTACTTATACGAAACTCAAATTTTAGCAGCTTCAGTTCGTCATACAATGCATATTGTAAACTGTGCTAAAATTGGTGCTGATGTAATGACTGGGCCTTTATCGTCTATTTTAGGATTATTAAAACACCCTTTAACAGATTCTGGTTTAGCTCAATTTTTAGCTGATTACGCGAAGGGTAATAACTAAGATTTATTTATAAAAAAACTATACGCGAAAAAAAGCTCATCAAATTTTGATGAGCTTTTTTATGTACATACTTTTCAATTAAGCTTCAACAGCTGCTAAAGCTTCAACAAAAATATTAACTTGATCTAATACTTTATTTTTTAATTCCTCATTTACAATTTCATTGTTTTGGAAATTATCGTGAAAAGAAGGAAATGTAGTACTTGCTACAATCTCTCCGCTTGCAAACATTCCGAAATATTTTGTTGCAACTTCCATCACGTTTCCGCCACCGTATCCACCTGGAGAAGTACTTAATAACAATAATTTTTTTCCTTTTAAATAAGGCATATTAATACGAGAAACCCAATCTAAAATGTTTTTTAAAGCAACAGAAAAATTACCATTATGCTCTGCTAAAGAAATGACCAAGCCATCTGCATCTTGTACTTTTTTGTAAAAATCTTGCGCTTCTTGTGGAAACCCATTTTCTACTTGTCGATCAGTGGAATAAATTGGCATTTCAAAATCATTAATATCGATTAAATCAATTTCTGCATTTTCGATTTGATTTAATGTATAATTTAATAATTGTTTATTGATTGATGTTTTGCTGTTACTTCCGGCAAATGCTAAAATTTTCATATTTCTATTTCGTTATTTTATTTTGATAAAGCAAATTTATCGCAACACCAAGCAATTTTTATTGACCTATGTTAGGAAATGATAAATAACTTAAATTTTATTTTTAAATTCATTTACCTTTTTCATTAACTCGTTATTTAATTCTTCGTTTGAGATTTTTCCGTCCGAAAAATTTTCGTCAAATTTTGGTAAAGAAAAATCAATTAAGATGGTTCCTCCAAGTTTTGTTAACAATTTAGATCCTGCCTCCAAAGCATTTTTTCCTCCATATCCACCTGGAGAAGTGCTCATAACAAATAGTTTTTTACCTTCGAGAAATTTGTAATTGATACGAGAACACCAATCCATATAACTTTTAAAAACAGCTGAAAAACTTGCGTTGTGTTCTGCTAATGAAATGATAAGAATATCTGAATCGACTAATTTTGAATAGAATCTTTTGACTTCATCAGAGAAGCCTTCGTTTTTTTCGATGTCAATATCAAAAGTTGGAATATTGTAATCATCTAAATCTAAAATTTCAATTTCATGTTCATTCAACAAAGATGAAGCATAGGTTACCAATTGTTTGTTAATAGATGTTGAACTATTACTTCCTGCAAAAGCTTTAATTATCATAGTGTTATTGTTATTTATCTTTTATAATAGGTCGCATTAAACCTTCTTGCGCTACACTACAAATCAATTCTCCAGATCGATTAAAAAGATTTCCTCTCGTAAAACCTCTTGTGTCTACAGCACTCGGAGAAGTTACATTGACTAAAATCCAATCCTGTAAATTTGGTTTGCGGTGAAACCAAATCGAATGATCTAAACTTGCCATTTGTGTATTCCCGAAATGAGCTTTGGACGCATGTGGTTTTATGGCTGTCGAAAGTAAATTATAATCCGAACTATATGCCATTAATTGGTGTACAATCGGCAAAGGTAAATTATCAGGCACATCATTAAATGTTAACCAAACATTACTTTTATTCGGATAGTCTTTCTTTTCGAAAGGATTCATCAATTCAACTGGTTTGAAATCTAATGGTCGCTCAGCTAAAACAAATCGCATAATTGATTTGGGTAAAATTGATCCAAATTGTTCTGCAACATCATTCCAACTCATCAATTCTTCAGGTGGTGTGACAACAGGCATCTCATCTTGATGTTCGTAACCTTCTTGTTTTAATTGAAAAGAACATGCCATCACAAAAATCGGAACATTGTCTTGTTTTGCTGTGACAACACGTGTACTAAAGCTTCCTCCATCGCGAAGATTTGCAACTTCAAAATAGATTAGTTTTTCTAAATCTCCTGGTAAAATAAAATAAGAGTGAAGGGAATGACAAAAACGATCTGAAGGTACAGTTTGATAAGCGGCATGTAACGCTTGGCTTACGACTTGACCTCCAAAAACGTTTGGACTTCCCATAAAAGAACTTTTCCCTTCGAATAGATTTGTTTCTAATTTTTTGAGTGAAATCAATTCGATGAGTTCTTGAGTCGTTTTCATTATAAAGTTTAAAATTTCAAATTATTTAATTTCTGCATATTTTGTTCCAATGCAGTTTTATATTCTTTTTTCATTCTAGTGATTAATTCTGCTGTCGAAATAACATCGTGAATTCCTGAAACACCATGACCAGCTGACCAAATGTCTTTCCATGCTTTATGTCCGTCACCGCCGATTAGTTTAGAAAAATCTTCTTCTTTCTTTTCGTCTAAATCAATTCCAGAATGAATAATACTTGGTTTCAAAAAATTAGCATTTACGCCAGAAATTCCATCCGTATATAGCACGTCTTCAAAAGTAGAATCGACTAACATTTTTTTATAATCTTCTTCAGCATAAGCTTCTTTTGTAGCGATAAATCGAGTTCCAATATACGCAAAGTCAGCTCCCATATTTTCAGCTGCTAAGATATCATTTCCATCGTTCATAGCACCTGCTAAAATCAAGCAACCATCGTAAAATGTTCGAATATCATCAATCAAAGCAAAAGGATTAGCTGTACCTGCATGACCGCCGGCACCCGAAGCAACTGCAATTATTCCATCAACCCCCGCTTCAGCAGCTTTTTCTGCATGACGTTTTTTGATTACATCATGAAAAACCAAACCACCATAGCTATGTACAGCGTCTACAACTTGTTTTACAGCACCAAGCGAAGTAATAATAAGTGGTACTCTATATTTTGCACACAAAGATAAGTCAGTTTCTAATCTTGGATTCGTTTTATTAACAATTAAATTAACGCCAAATGGAGCTGTTTTTTTTCCCGTTTCATCTTCAAATTGTTTTAATTGAGTAGTGATATCAATTAACATTTGCTCGAAATCTTCGGCAGTCCTTCCATTGAGAGAAGGAAATGTTCCACAAACACCATTTTTACAAGCTTCTACAACTAATTCTGTTCTTGAAACTAAGAACATTGGTGATGTAATTAAGGGTAGGTCTAAACTATTTTTAAATTCGTGTAAAGTCATTTTTAAAATTTTCTAATGTGGTTACATCTGCAATATAAGTATAAATTAATTTTAGGAAAATAAAAATTCCTTCACAATTTCTAAATGTAGAAGCAAATCCTTTAATGTATCTTTGCAAACGAAAATAAATAATACATTGGAGTTAAAAGAACATTTAAGACGTAATATAAAATTAGCATTTCCAGTAATGATTACTCAAATGGGGCAGATTTCTGTCAACATTATAGATAATATTATGGTGGGAGGTTTAGGTGGAAAATACGATAATATTGAGGATGAAGTTTTAGGAAAAACAGCTTTAGCTGCAGCATCGTTAGGAAATTCATTGTTTTTTGCTGTATTAGTATTTGCCTTTGGATTTAGTTTTGCTTTGTCACCTTTGATAGCCGCAGAAGATTCGAAAGGAGATAAAAAAATGGCAGCAAGTTATTTTTCGCATAGTTTTGTTTTAAATGTTACTTTATCGATTGGCTTATTCTTATTGATTACGTTCTTAAAACCATTAATGTATCACATGGGACAACCAGAAGATGTAGTCGAAAAATGTATTCCATATTTAACGATCATGACGTTTTCTATGATTCCTTTGATGGTTTTCCAAACGTTTCGTCAATTATCTGAAGGCTTATCTTTGACTGTCCCTGTAACTATTGCAACTGTTTTGAGTAATGTTATCAATATTGCGTTAAACTATGGATGGATTTATGGGAATTGGGGATTTCCTCGTTTAGAAGTTGCTGGTGCAGCTTGGGGAACATTTGTTGCTCGTTTGGTGATGATGATTTTCTTGGTTGTTGTATTACTTAATTTTAAGAAAACAAAAGCAGTACTACAAGAAGTTCAGTTCAAAACAAGTAATTTTAAGAAAGTTATTTTTCGAAAAATTGCAGGAATTGGTATTCCAACTGCCTTGACTTCATTTTTTGAAATGAGTGCGTTCTCTTTGGCAGCTTTTGTTTGTGGATATACGTTTACAAATTCTATTGCTGATCAAGAACTGGCAAAAGTAAATTTGGCTGCGCATCAAATTGCAATAAACCTTGCTTCGACGACATTTATGATGTGTACTGGAATTGGAGTGGCGGCAACTGTTAGAATTGGAAATCAATTGGGATTAAAGGATTATAAAACCTTACGAGAAGCTGGCTGGTCTTGTATTTTGATGGTGTTAACTTTTATGATATTCTGTGGAATTTTATTTATTGTTTTTCGTTATCAACTGCCAACCATTTATTTAGATAATCCAGAAGTCATAAATATGGCTGCTTCGTTATTAATTATAGCCTCTCTTTTCCAGATGTCAGATGGAGTACAATTGGTATTGTTAGGAGCTTTGCGAGGAATGACGGATGTTAAAATCCCTTCAATATTGACCTTTATTTCATATTGGTTAATTGCAATTCCGATAGGTGTAGTGTTAGCAATTGTATTCGAAATGAGAGCTTTCGGGATGTGGATTGGTTTGGGGACAGGCCTAACAGCATCAGCAATATTTTTAATGATTCGATATAATCGTCAAACCAAAAAAATGATTAGGGAAAATCCTAATTCTGAACTAATTTTAGAAGATAAATTAAATAATATATAACATGGAATTACCAAAATTTTTATTGGCAGATAATTCAACAATGCCAGAGAAAATCTTTATTCTACATACAGAATATCCACGCTTTTTATTAGATGTTGAAACAGACGATATCGAGTGGTTTGAAGATATTTCTGAAGAAGAAGATAATGAAGAATTTAACACAGAAGTTGCAAATCTTATTGAAGACGCTTTAGATTTTTATGATCAAGAAATGTCTTTTTTAGATGAAGAAGAATAAGTCTTTTTTTAATAAAAAACCATAGTTTTTATTAGTGTACGAAATACACTAAAATATTTTTTTATGCTTGCATACTATTTTTTTTATTCATATTTTGCAACTAAGAAAATTATTCAAAACCATGGAAATAAAACGATTATTTGATTTTCCGCAAAATCAATTAGAAAATAATCCTCGAGAAGATGCATTAGTGTCCAAAGTAAACGGAGCTTGGGTGAAAACCTCAACGCAGGAATATCTTGCTAAAGCCAATGCATTTAGTCGAGGATTATTACAATTAGGAATAAAACCACAAGATAAAATAGCAATTGTAACTACTACTAACCGTACCGAATGGAATATTTGTGACATCGGTATACAACAAGTTGGTGCTATTTCTGTTCCGCTTTATCCTACACTTTCAGAAGATGATTTTGATTATATATTAAATAATGCCGAATGTAAGTTCGTCATTGTTTCCGACAAAAATTTATACGATACTGTGTCTGCGGTAAAAGAGAAGGTTTCAACGTTAGTTGGGATTTATAGTTTTGATGAAATTAATGGAGTTCCCAATTTTAGAGAAATTTTAGATTTGGGCGAAGATAATTCTACTCAACACGAAGTCGATAGTATCAAGGAAATCATTAAACCTTCTGAAGTTGCTACCTTAATTTATACTTCAGGAACAACAGGACGTCCAAAAGGAGTGGTCTTAACACACGAAAATATTGTTTCAAATGTGTTAATGTCTGTTGATCGTATCCCAGTATTTCCAAATCAAGCAATTGCTTTAAGTTTTCTTCCGATTAATCATGTTTTTGAACGAATGTTAATTTATTTGTACCAACATTTGAGTATAGGAATTTGGTATGCTGAAAGCATTGATAAATTAGGTGAGAATATGAAAGAGGTAAAACCTCATGTCATGACTGTAGTTCCTCGTTTAGTAGAGAAAGTTTACGATAAGATTTATAATACTGGAGCATCTGCTGGGGGGCTTAAGACAAAGATTTTTATGTGGGCTTTAAGTCTTGTAGAAGATTATGATCCGTACAATCCAAAAGGAGGATTATTTGGCCTAAAACATTCTATTGCCAAAAGTTTAGTGTTTAGCAAATGGAAAGAAGGAGTTGGGGGTAATTTAGTATGCATGGTCTCTGGTTCTGCGCCTTTAGCATCTCGTCTAAATCATATTTTTTGGGGTGCTGGAATTCCAATTTTAGAAGGTTATGGCTTAACGGAAACCTCTCCTGTAATTTCGGTGAACTGCATGAAAAAAGAAGGTTTTGGAATTGGAACTGTTGGAGCGCCATTAAAAGGTGTTGAAGTGAAAATTGCTGAAGATGGTGAAATCTTAGTAAAAGGACCAAATGTGACGCAAGGTTATTACAAAGATCCCGAAAAAACAGCTGAGGCTTTTACCCCAGATGGTTATTTTAAAACTGGTGATATAGGTGTTTTAGAAAGAGGTTTATTAAAAATTACAGATCGTAAAAAAGAGATGTTTAAAACTTCTGGAGGAAAATATATCGCTCCTCAAATCATTGAAAATAAATTAAAACAATCTCGTTTTATCGAACAGGTAATGGTTGTTGGAGAAGGAGAGAAAATGCCTTGTGCAATTATTCAACCTAACTTCCAAGTATTAAAAGATTATTTGAATATCAAAGGAATTGCTGTACCTGATTCTAATTCTGCAATAATAAAAGAACCTGCAATTTTAGATATTCTTAGTCGTGAAATCGATAAAAATAACAAAGGTTTAGGGCATTGGGAACAAATCAAAAAGTTCGAATTAACACCAGAAGAATGGACAATTGATGATGGATTGTTAACACCAACATTAAAATTAAAACGAAAAAATGTTTTAGCTAAATATCAAGAGTTATACAATAAATTATACGACAAGAAATAGATTTCATAAAAAAACTCAACTAAATATTAGTTGAGTTTTTTTTATGAATAGTTATAAAATTTATTCTTTTCGACCACCCATCGCCATCATCACGAAATAAAGTAATTGCGCTAAAGAACCAATTGCAGCAACAACATATGTTCTTGCGGCCCATTTTAACGAGTCTTTTGCACCTTCATATTCGTTTGGCATAACCATATTAGTCCCTTTTAACCAAGCCAAAGCTCGGTTCGAAGCATCATATTCTACTGGTAACGTTACAAAAGCGAAAACAGTTGTTACGGCAAATAAGAAAATCCCAATCCATAATAAAGTGGCATTTTTAGAAGATGCCATTACAATTATACCTAACATCAAAATCCATTGATTTAATCGAGATGCTAAATTTACCATTGGAACCATTTTTGAACGGAATTGTAACATACTGTATCCAACAGCATGTTGAACAGCATGTCCAACTTCGTGTGCTGCAACAGCTGCAGCTGCTGCATTGCGTTCATGATAAACTACTTCAGATAAATTAACTGTTTTATCCATTGGATTATAATGGTCTGTTAATTGTCCTGGAGTCGAAATCACACGAACATCGTGGATGTTATTGTCAGATAGCATTTTTTCTGCAATCTCTCTTCCAGACATTCCGTTTGCCAAATGTACTTTCGAATAATGCTTAAATTTACTTTGTAGTCGGTTGCTAACAAACCAACTAATTAGCATAAATAGTCCAATAATAATGTAATAACCTGTCATCTATTTTTATTTTATTTTTTTAATTTTTAATCGTTGTTTAAAATTCAAAAAGTATTCCAATAAGTGAATAAAGACAAAAATAATAGAATTGTTGGCTTTTTGGTAGATTTATGCATAAAATCATATAAATTGAAGATGGAAAACTGACATTTTAGTTAAAAAACATTCTATTGAAATTACAAAACTTAGTATCTTTGCGAGCTATGAGCATTCGTATTAAAGAAGTACAATCTAAACAGGATTTGGAGGCTTTTATTAAGTTTCCAATGCATTTGTATAAGGATAATCAATATTACGTTCCGCCCTTTATTAACGAGGAGAAGGAAACATTAGATGTTTCTAAAAATCCAGTTTTTAAGGATGCTGAAGCACGTTATTTTCTTGCTGAAAAAGAAGGGAAGATTGTGGGGCGTGTGGCTGCAATTATCAATTGGCAAGAAGTAAATAAACAACATAAACGTAAAATGCGTTTTGGTTGGTTTGATATGATTGATGATATCGAAGTGACAAAAACACTTTTAGCCAAAATTGAGGAAATTGGAAAAGAAAATAAATTAGAATATATAGAAGGACCAGTTGGATTTTCAAATTTAGAGAAAGCAGGAATGCTGACGATGGGATTTGATAAATTAGCAACAATGGTAGGTTTATATAATTATTCATACTATTCGCAACATTTAGAAGCATTAGATTTTGAAATGGCAAATGAATGGGTAGAATATGAATTACCTGCGCCAACAGAATTACCAGAAAAGGTCATTAAATTTAATAAAATCATTCGTGAACGTTACAAATTAAAAGAATTGAAGTTCACTAAAACTTCTAAAATTCTTCCTTATGTTGATGAAATGTTCGATTTGTTGGACAAAACATACAGTGAATTAGACACCTACGTTCCGATTGCAGATTACCAAATAGAATATTACAAAAAGAAATATATTCCGTTTATCAATCCAGATTTTGTAAATTGTATTGTGGATGAAAATGGAAAAATGGTTTCGTTTGCGATAACGATGCCATCATATTCAAAAGCGATGCAAAAAGCGAAAGGCAAAATCTTGCCTTTTGGTTGGTGGCATCTAATGCGTGCGAGTAAAAACAACGATTCTGCGCAATTCTACTTAATTGGAATTGATCCTAAATTTCAAGGTAAAGGCGTAACAGCATTAATTTTTAATGCAATGTTTGATACTTTCAAACGTAACGGAATCAAGTTTTTGGAAACAAATCCAGAATTGGCCGACAACGAAAGTATTCAAGTGTTATGGAAATCTTATAATCCAGTAAATCACAAACGTCGAAAAACGTTTAGAAAATCAATTCAATAAAATATATAACGTAGAATTTAACACGAATAAGGTAAATAAGCATGTTTGATATTCAGCAATTAGATCAAGAGTATTCGACTTTTAAACAAGAAGGTTTTGATTTGAAATGGTTAAATTTTGAAGATTTAAAGAATTATTTTTCACTAAAATCGTCTCAAAAAGAACAAATAGGAACATCATTTTTAGGAAATGAAATTTATAAATTAAGTTTCGGAACTGGAGAAAAACGTTTATTAATTTGGTCTCAAATGCACGGAAACGAATCCTCAGGAACTCGTGCAATGTTTGATGTAATTAATTTTTTTGAACAAAAATCAGAATTGGCTCAAACTATTTTGTCTCAACTGACAATTGATTTTATTCCAATGTTAAATCCAGATGGTGCTAATGTCAATACACGTCGAAATGCAGTTGGAATTGATATTAACCGTGATTTTTTAGCTAAACAATCGACTGAAATTCATATTTTGTTAGATCAAGTAGTGAAAGGAAATTACCAAACTTTGTTTAATTTACATGATCAACGTACCATTTTTAATGTTGGTCAAACAGCGAAACCTGCAACGCTTTCTTTTTTGGCACCTTCGTATAATGTTGAGGAAGATGTAAACGAAGTTCGTGAAAAAACGATGGGTATCATTCAATCCATGAATACAGCATTGCAACAAGTGATACCGGGGCAAGTAGGTCGTTATACTTCGGAGTTTTATCCAATGTCGACAGGTGATAATTTTACGAAAATGGGGTATCCTTGCGTGTTGTTTGAAGCAGGTCATTTCGCAAATGATTATCAACGAAATACGACGAGAAAATATAATGCGTTAGCAATTTTAGCTGGCTTAAATGCGTTGGCAACGCAGGATAAATTTCCGTTTGATAACTATTTATCAATTCCTCAAAATGGACAAAAATACTTGGATATATTAATTCGTAATGTTCAACTTAAAAATGAAGATAAGTTTTCATTTGTTGATTTGGGAATTTATTTTGAAGATGAATACAACGAAGAAAATAATACGGTTGATCAAATGGCTAAAATTGTTGAGATTGGCGATTTAAGAAAATTCATCGGGCATCTTGAAATTGATGCGAAGAAGCAAATTTATAAAGGAGTACAGAAGAATTATCCCATATTAAATCAATTAGCAACTTTCGAAATTGGTTCAATTAAGTTCAAAAATGGTCGATTGATTGACTAATTATTTATACATTTAAAACCTAAAACTAAAAATAAAATGAAAAAAATATTGGCAATTGCACTTGTAGTAATGTTAGGATTTTCGACGCAAACTTTTGCTCAGAAAAAAGTGACGAATCGCGTAATTACTTCAGAAAACGGAACAAAAATGTTGACAGGAGAATTTAACAGAGAAGCTTTAGAAGAAGCTGATTTTAAAGGTTGGTACAACCAAGAGTACGATTCTTACGAAGTTGAAAAAAGTAAACTAAGAGCATTGAAAGGTTTGAGAAACTATCGTATCGAAGTTTTTGTAGGAACTTGGTGCCCAGATTCTCGTCGCGAATTGCCTCGTCTGTATAAAATATTAGATGATATTAAATTTTCTCAAAACCGTTTGAAAGTGATTGGTGTTAACCGTCAAAAGAAAAGTTTTAATGGAGAAGAAATCAATAAAAATATAATTCGTGTTCCGACAATTATCGTTTATAATAATAAAAAAGAAGAAGTTGGAAGAATTGTTGAATCTCCTGTTTCTGGATATTTAGAAGAGGATTTGGCACAGATTGTGAATGGTACGCCGTTGACACCAAATTATACAAATGAGTAATTTAAAAAAAATAATTCTTGTCGTTGTAGCTTTTGTTTTTGGCGTGATGATTACGTATTTCATCATGGATAAATTTAAAACAGAAGATTATTCCGAACAATCGCATGTCATAGCTTATCAAATCGAACGAATGAATAAAATGATTGTTGCTGAACAAACTTATTCAGATTTATACAATCATACATCAAAAAAATCAGTACCTGGTTTTACAGATATTTTTTCGTCGGATAAAAAAGTAACACTTTTAGTGAAAGCAAAAGCACAAGCAACCTATGATTTAAAAAAAATGGATGTTGAATTAGATTCGGTAAATAAGAAAATTATAATCAAATCAATTCCAGCAGTTGAAATAAAAGTGTATCCTGATGTCAGTTTTTATGATATGGATCAAAGTGTTTTTAATAAATTTAGTAAAGATGATTTGAACGGGATTAAGAAGCGTGCGGTAGAGCATGTTGAGAAAACTGTCGATAAATCGAAACTAAAAAAAGAAGCACATCAACAATTAATTCAAAATCTTGGCGATTTGTACTTCTTGGCTAAAACCTATGGTTGGACAATAGAAGATAAAACGAGTTATGCAAACGAATTGAATAAATTATACGATTAAAAATAATTAAAAACCTGTTCGAAAGAATAGGTTTTTTTAGCTGAATAAAGAAATGAAGAGTTTCTTATTTTAGAATTAAAAATAGTATTTTCGCTTAATATTAAAAATAAAAATGAATTGGCGTAGATTTTTACTTCCATTTTCTGGTTTATATTGGATAGGAACTTCGGTTCGAAATCTGTTTTACAACATTGGAATGATGCGTTCTACATCATTCAATATTCCCATTATTAATGTTGGAAATTTGTCTGTAGGAGGAACAGGGAAGTCACCTCATATAATGTATTTGATTGATTTGTTGAAAGACGAGAAATTAACTGCAACAT
Source organism: Empedobacter sp. 225-1 (assembly GCF_030328185.1). NCBI lineage: Bacteria > Pseudomonadati > Bacteroidota > Flavobacteriia > Flavobacteriales > Weeksellaceae > Empedobacter > Empedobacter sp. 225-1. Next base: position 63,621 of record NZ_JACALO010000015.1, read on the forward strand.
TGAGTAGAGGTTATGGTCGAAAAACAAAAGGTTTTTTAATTGCAAATTATTCTTCTAAGGTTTATGATATTGGAGATGAACCTATGCAGTTTTTTCAACGTTTCAAGAACAGAATCTTGATTGCTGTTTGTGAAGAAAGAGTTTTTGGAGCTCATAAATTAATAGATCATTACAAATCAGAAGTGATTTTGTTGGATGATGCGTATCAACATCGCGCAATAAAAGCTGGTTTCAACATTATGTTGACAGATTTTAATAACCCATATTACAAAGATTTTTTGTTGCCAGCTGGTGATTTGAGAGAGAGTGGAAGTGGAGTTCGTCGTGCTGATATTGTAATTGTAACAAAATGTCCTGATCGAATTTCGGAAGAAAAACACAAAGAAATTTCGAAACGAATTAAGTTGAAATCCCATCAACAATTATTTTTCTCGAAAATTGTTTATGATAACAAATTGATAGGAAGATTAGATGATGTAGAGAAATCAACTTGGAAAAATCTAAATGTTATTTTGGTTACTGGAATCGCAAAAACTGATGGTTTAGTGAAATTTGCAGAAGAAAATTTTGCCAATGTATTGCATTTAGAATATCCAGATCATCATAATTTTAGTCAATCAGAAATTGAGTATATTTACAAACGATACGAAGATACGGAAGGAAGAAAACGTTTTGATAAAATTATCATGACAACGGAGAAAGATTTTATGCGTTTGATGGAAGAATCCATGATAAAAGACGATTTATATTATATTCCGATTCGTATCGAAATTAACGATAAAGAAAAATTTAATCAAACTATTTTAGAGTATGTTGGAAAGAATTAATGAGGCTATAAAGTACATCAATAATTTATTGCCAGGTCAACCAGAATTTGTAATTGTATTAGGATCTGGTTTAGGAAAATTAGAAGACGAAGTAGAAAATAAAGTTGTAATTAACTACAAGGATATTCCAAACTTTCCTCAAGTAACAGTAGAAGGACACAAAGGTCATTTAGTATACGGAACTATTTTGGGTAAAAAAGTTTTGATGATGGCTGGTCGTTTTCATTATTACGAAGGGTATTCGATGGAAGAAGTTACTTTTCCAATGCGTGTTTTTAACGGATTAGGAATTAACAAAGTTATTTTATCAAATGCTTCAGGAGGTGTTAATCCAAATTTCCAAGTAGGAGATATTTTAATTGTAAAAGATCATATCAACATGATGCCAGAACATCCTTTACGTGGAAAAAATATCGACGAATTAGGACCACGTTTTGTAGACATGTCTAAAGCGTATGACAAAGAAATGTTGAACGAAGCGGTAGAGTTTGCTAAAGCAAATGATATTTTAGTTCATCAAGGTGTTTATGTCGGATTACAAGGACCAACTTTCGAAACACCATCAGAATATGGATTGGTACGTTTTATCGGTGGAGATTGTGTTGGAATGAGTACTGTTCCAGAAGTAATTGTTGCTCGCCACATGGATATGCGTGTGTTCTGCGTTTCTGTAATTACAGATTTAGGTGGACCAGAAATTTCGTTTGATGTTTCGCATGAAGATGTTTTAAATGCAGCGAACAATGCTATGCCGAATGTAATTAAAGTGGTAAAAAGTGTTATCGAAAATTGTTAATTTTCAACGAAAATAAGATAAAAAAGCCAACTTTTACACTGCCCCCAAAAAGTTAGACACTTTTGGGGGCATTTTTTATGGCAAGAAAAGTAAAATATGATGTAACATACAAGTTGCGATGTGTCAAAGAAGTTTTAAAAAAACATCATTCAGTTCATTCTATATCACATCAAGAAGGTATTTCAGGAAGTTTATTGCGTAAGTGGATTACTGATTATCATAATCAAGGAGCTTTAGGTTTAGAACCTAAGAAAAACCAAACGT
>NZ_JACALO010000016.1:0-64641 GCF_030328185.1 Empedobacter sp. 225-1
TTTATCTTACAACTTGAAGAAATACCTGCGCTTTATTTTCAAAATCCCGAGTGTTTTAGCCCAAGTTGTTTCCCTAAGACAAGGGAAATACAGCTTTTTACAAAAATACTCCTTCACGACTTAAAAAAGTTGAGTTTTAAGCAAACCTAATATTACAATTTAGCATATTTCTTTAAAAACAAACCTCGCTTAAAAAGGCTTAAACGAGGTCAAATATTTTAAATTTTTATAAAAATTGGAGTTGTGCAACAGTTACCCATGTTGTAGGCTGGCGTTTACATTTTATAGTTTGTTCTTGTTAAAGATTTTTACTAAAGCATAGTCCTTGTCAAAATCATCTACTGTTAGTGTTGATTTCAGATTACAACCACTTGAAGTATATGATACAGGTGGATTGTTAAATCGTTCGCTTTTTCTATAAAAGCAATTTTGTTTTTTAACTACTACAAAAAAGGCATTGTTATCAAAGTCTTCTTTTGAAACAGTTTCACCCAATGAGAATGGTATTGTTTTAGTATGGGAAAAATCATTGCCATAGTCCGCATAATTTCCTAAATATGCACCATAGTCTCTCCATCTTTGAAATCTATAATCCATTGTTCCTTCAAGTGTTAAGTTACCATTTGAAACTTTGTATATAGCAACAGGTGGAAGCTCTGGATCTTTTATTTCTGAAGAAATAGAAATTTTTGATAGAATATATATTTCGCCCCTTTCAGCATTTCTTCCCCACGATTCATCTGAGTAATGGTCAAAATTAAAGCGTTGTCCAGTGCTGACAGAAGTAAATTTTACGGTTATATCTCCAACAGTTACAGAAGAATTTTCTTTTAGAATTTTGAAACCTAATGTTCTTTTTCGTTCTTCTGCTTCTTTTTTCTCTTTTTCTTCTTTTTCGATATTAGCAATTAGAGTCTTTGCTTTTTGGGCTTCTTCTGTTTCGGTAAATTTTTCAATTAATGCATTGAACTCTTTTTTTGCATTTACAATGTCATTTTTTGATAGAAACTGTTGTCCATTAGAAAGCCTCACTTGTGGTGTGTTTTGTAAATCTTCAACAGTTTTTTTGCATTCGGTTAATTCCGCTTTGAGTTTGTCGTAATCAGACTGTTTAACTTCGTTGTTACAACTTACAGTCAGCAATGCAACTGCAATGGTAAAGTAAATTTTGTTCATACATTGGATTGTTTAATTATTCACTCAATTTCTGTGAGGTGTCGGTTTACGCTTGCCTACAACTCTCAAATATACGCAACTTTCTATAAAACCAAATAAAAAGTTAAAATAAACATTACTTGTTGTAAATAAGCTAATTAATCATGATAATTAATTGCGTATTTAGAATTGTTTGTGGATTTTTTTTGTATGATTTTAAATTCAAATAAAGTTTTATGTTAACAAATAAGAGTATTCCTGAAATTATAATTGGCCATAAAAACATATAAAAATCGAGTGGATTTTCTTTTATATTTTTTTAGACTATCAAACATATTTTTCCAACCTTGAGTTCCAGTCAATATTGAAATGAAAGTAAAATATCCTACGATACTTAAAAATAGAACTAATATTTTTAGTCATAATTTTGATTTAAGTTTCGTGAAAATCAGCTATATCCTCAATTCGTACTTGCAGCTTACTCCCTACTTAAAGGCAGGATAAAGGCAAGATGAAGGCAACATAGTGGCAGTAGAGAGGCAGTAAAGTGTATACAATACTTTTTTTGGACGGTTTATAGTTTAAAAAAAGGAAACTCATTGCGCGCGAGGTTTGTATTTTCGCAACAAGGCATGATTAGGCGGTGACGATTTGCTGAATCAAGCAAATGGGCAGCGGCTACTTTTGGGTTATGAACTCGGGAAAGGTTTCGCGAAGCGAAATAAATTAGTAAAAAAAAAGAAGGAAAACATCACTATTTTCCTTCTAACTATTGTTTAATGGGTATTTTTAATGCGGTCCATTTCCGTTTTTATTCTTTTCTAAATCGGTATTCCAAATTTTGATTTTATCTGATTTGTTAAGACCTGATTTCACTTGTACATTTACTCCATCTGTAATTCCTAATGTAATGTATTTTTTCTCGTACTTCGCATCTTGTCCTTTGCCAGAAGTTAGAATTTCGACATACGGCTTTTGGTTTTCATCATAGCGCACATGAGCAGATTTTACCAACAAAACATTTTTTGCTTCCTGCGTGACTACCTCAGCATTTGCAGAGTAACCTGCACGAATAAAATTATTAGAATCCAATTGTACTGGCGCTTTGATTTCGAACTGCACTACTCCATTATTCGCTACTCCTTGAGGCGAAATAAAATCTAAGATTGCTGTAAACGTTTTATTTGGAATTGCCCCAATCGACACGTTAATTTTCATGCCTTCTTTTAGTTTCCCCACCTCCGCTTCGTCAACTTTTCCTTCGAAAATCATTTTCTTAACATCTGCCATTGTAGCGATCGTCGTTCCTGTAGAGAAATTATTGATTTCTTGAACCATATTTCCTACCTCAACAGGAATGTCGAGAATCATTCCAGAAGTTGTTGCTAAAATACGTGTCGTCGCATACGCTTCCAAACCTGGAGCAATACCTGTTTGTGCGACTTTATAATCATTTTCAGCAGCTTTTAATTGTTGTTGAGCTGACTTATAAATTGCATTTGCATTGTCGTAATCGGCGCGAGGTAAAACACCTTGATTATATAAAGTAGATGTTCGATTGAAATTACGACGTTCCTGATCGACTGTAATCTGTGCAGCTTGAATAGCCTGACGCGCCGCATTTAGCGATTGAACATTTGGGACAACTTTTAGTTCGCAAATTAATTGTCCTTTTTCTACATATTGACCTTCGGATACATTGATTGATTTTATAACCCCCGAAATATTGGGTTTAATTTCTATCGTTTCTAACGGTTTCACTTCGCCTGTTGCAACAGCTTTTACTTCGATATTTCCCATAAAAGGCGTTGTTGTTTCATAAACTTCGTTGTCTTGGCTATTCTTTTTACCGAAATACGCAATCACACCGATTACAGCACCGATAAAAATGACAATCATCAAAATCTTTAGAATTTTTTTCATTCTTTTCTATTTGTTAAGTTTTAGTTATTCGTCTCTTAAAGCATCAATTGGCTTGATTTGTATTGCGCGTTGTGCAGGAATTAATCCCGCCAAAGTTGCCATAACAACCATAACAGCTAAAGCTGTAAATAAGGTAATCAAATCGATTGAGGCATTATATAAAGGTATGTTTTTATTGGATGGAATGATCACTTCGTTAAGAACCATTAATAATAATGCAGCAAAAATAATTCCGCCTAATCCTGCAATTAAAGTCAACACAACAGATTCTAATAAAATTTGACCTCGAATTTGAGCTGGAATTGCACCTAAAGCTCTTCGAATTCCGAATTCTTTTGTACGCTCTGAAACCGTAATCAATAGAATACTTGCAATTGCAATAACACCGGAAAAAAGAGTCATTCCGCCTACAACGATTGCTAAAAATTGCATTCCTTTTACAAACTTCATAATTTTACCCAGCATTTCACCTAAATTAAAACCACCTATTCCTTGATCATCTTCGGGTGCAATGTTTTTGATTTGTTTGAGAAACGTTTTCAATTCTTTTTCAAAAGCTACAATATTATAATTATTGGGTAAACTCAAGCTCAAATATTGAATTATTTCTCCTTGATTGTATATTTTTTGGAATGTTGTAAATGGAATAAATACCTGATCTTTGCTTTCTACGGGTGAAGAAGGCGTGTCGTAAACCCCTACAATTGTGTAATAACTATCACTTATACGAATTGATTTTCCCAAAGGATGTGCGTTTTTTCCGAAGAATTGTTCGGCAACTTCTATTCCAATAACACAAATTTTAGCTTCAGTTTTGATATCATCTTCGTTGATAAAGCGACCTTGAATGATGTCTTTTCCAAACATTCGGTTTTGATCTGGATAATCTCCATTAACCGTGTAAAAATTATATTTTGTTCCGTAAGTTAATATTGAACTTGGTTTCGAGTTTCGAGGAGCTAACAACGAAATTTGAGGAAATCGGGCCTGAATTTGTCGAACGTCACTCATTTTCAATTCAATTGTGCGTCCTTTCTGAAAACCTTGGTACGGCATTGAAGTAGTACCTCCCCAAACAAATAAAGAGTTGGTTGCGGCATTTGCCAAATTGCGATCAAAACCATTTTGTAAACCACGTGTCACTCCTAACAAAAGAACAAACAAGAACATTCCCCAAGCTACACCTATCATCGTCAAAATAGTGCGCAACTTATTTTTGCGAATCGCCGCGTAGACTTCGCTCCAAGCATCTGGATCAAAAACAAATTTTACAAAGTTCATTATTCGTCTCTTAAAGCATCAATTGGTTTTATACGTGCTGCATTCAAAGCTGGAATTAATCCAGAAACTGTTCCTGCAACAAACAAAATAATACAAGCCATTACCAACGAATTGGTTTCAACACCTGGATTATAAATAAAATATTCTTCTAAACTATCGCCAATATTCTCTACTAATAAAGCAGCAAAAGCAATTCCTATGGCTCCAAAAATAAGTGTAATTATAATAGCTTCTTGCAAAATAAGCGACAAAACATTGGCTGGTGTTGCACCTAAAGCCTTGCGAACACCAATTTCTTTGGTACGTTCTTTTACGCTAAACACCATTATGTTTCCGATACTTACAATTCCTGCAATTAAACTTCCTCCTCCAATTATAAAGACAATTATTGTTAAGATTACAAAAAACTGATTGGTATCTTCCATTGTTTCGGCAGCGTTACGCACCCACATACCACCATAATCTGAAGGCGCAACATTGTGTCGAGCTCTCATATTATATTCGATTGCATTTGCTAATTTAGAAATATCAGTCAAGGACATGCCATCTTTTGGCGTTACAATAATAGATGAAACCTTATCTGTCGCATAAATTGTTCTGAATGTTGTGAATGGTGCATACAACGCTCGTTCGGCATTATCGCCACCATCTTTACTTTCGAAAACACCTACAATTTGGTACATGCTCGCTCCTATTTGTAAGTATTTACCAATCGCAATTTGATTGGGATAAAAGTCTTGTGCAACTAATCGTCCTACTACAATAGATTTGGTCTGATTGTCCATATCTTTTTGATTGATAAATCGACCAAGAGTTACTTTTTCATTGATCATTCCCTCATAAGCAGGATAAACTCCAGTAATCGAATAACTACCAGAATTGGCTTCGTTTCGAATCGTATCTACTTTGGCAATTGTACTTACAACTGATTTGATTTCTTCAGGATAAGAATGTTGAATAAAATTGAAGTCTTTGACATCCAACTCAATTTTTCGTCCTTGCTTAAATCCCTTATAAGGTTCTGTTGTTGTTCCTCCGTTAATAGTTATATTTAACGAATTTGCCTGAAAAAATTCTTGTTGAAAACCATTTTGCAAACCATTTCCCAATCCATACAAGGTAATAAACACAAAAAGCGCCAAAGCAATTGTCAATCCAGACAATGCTGTACGCAATTTATTACTTGCAATAGACGACCAAATTTCTCGCCAACGGTCTGTATCAAACATATTCTATATTTACGATTTTTGATTTAAAATTTCCGAAATTTGAAACTCGAAAATCATTAAACTCTTATTTGTTCTACATGTTCATCGCTCACGATAACACCATCTTTTAGACGAACAATACGTTTGCACATATTCGCAATATCGTCTTCGTGCGTTACCATCACAATTGTTTTTCCTTCGTCATTAATTTCTTGAATTAGATGCATGACTTCTTGTGAAGTTTTGGTATCCAACGCTCCCGTAGGCTCATCGGCTAATAACAATTTAGGTTTTGCTGCCAAAGCTCGTGCTATTGCCACACGCTGCTTTTGTCCTCCCGAGAGTTCGTTAGGCATATGAGAAGCCCAAGGCTCCAATCCTACTCTTTCGAGGTAACTAAGTGCTATTTTATTTCGGTCTGAACGTTTTACTTTTTGATAATACAGCGGTAAGGCTACGTTCTCCAATACATTTTTGAAACTAATTAAGTTATAGGATTGAAAAATAAAACCTAAGAATTTGTTCCGATAATTAGCCGCTTTTGTCTCGTTTAATTTTTCAATTCTAACACCATCCAGTTCATAAACACCTGTATCATGTTCATCCAACATTCCAATGATATTCAATAAAGTTGATTTACCCGAACCCGAAGATCCCATAATCGCAACAAACTCGCCTTCCGCTATTTCAAGGTTGATTCCTTTTAATACGTGAAGTTTATTTTTCCCCATTATGTAGGATTTATTTAAATCTCGAATAGATATCATAGATTGTTGTAAAATTTCAATAAAGATAACAGATAAGTCGAAATTATTGGAAAAATGTTACACTCACTTTTGAAGAATTCTGTTGAATAGATTTAATCTTAGCTGTATCGAATTAAATCGTTAAGTAATTTTGAAGTATAACATCAACTAAAAAACTCTCAAAACCTAAGGTTTTGAGAGTTTATATTTTTAAACAGGATCTACATCTACATCAATTCGTACCGAACGAAAAGCTGCAATTGTATGCAATTGATCTATTTTTGATTGAATTAAATCTTTTACTTTTTGAGGCGATTGATTTGGTCGAATTTTAATCATCACATCTGTAATATATAAATTATTGATTCGTCCAATCGACGGCGCTTCTGGTCCAAGCAAACATTTAGTCTCGAAACTTGGTTGAAGTAAAGTAACCAATTGAGCTGCTGTTTTATCTAATCGTTCTTTATTTTTATGTTTAAAACGAAGTTTGATTAAGCGTGCATAAGGAGGATACAAAAACTCTTTGCGTTCGTACAAAATATCCTTCATCGTTGGCGCATAACTATACGTTGTGACATTTTGCAAAATCTGATGTTCGGGCTGAAAAGATTGAATCAATACTTTCCCTTGTTCTTGTCTTCTCCCTGCTCGTCCAGAAACTTGCGTCAACAATTGAAATGCTTTTTCATGTGCTCTAAAATCAGGGAAATTCAACAAAGAATCGGCTCGAATAACACCAACAAAATTCACATTTCCAAAATCAAACCCTTTAGTAATCATTTGTGTACCGATCAAAATATCAATTTCTTTGTTTTCAAAATCTTCAATTAATTTTTCGTAGGCAAACTTTCCTCTCATCGCATCTACATCCATTCTTCTGACCTTGGCTTCTGGAAAAATAGCCTGTACTTGATGTTCTATTTGTTCTGTACCAATACCTTTTGTATTCAATTCATGCGAACCACAACTTGGACAACGCAATGGCTTAGCTTGAGCATAACCACAATAATGACATTTTAATTGATTTGAGAATTTATGATAAGTTAAACTCACATCACAATTCGAACATTCGGGTGTATGACCACAGGTATTACATTCCATAATCGGTGCATATCCACGACGATTCTGAAACAGAATGACTTGTTTCTTTAGGTTTAATTGCTCAAAAATTTCGTCTCGAAGTGTGTGCGAAATATCTTCTGTTATTTCCTTTTCTTTTTGTGCTTTTTTTAGATCAATCAAATTAATTTCTGGCAATTGTATATTTCCAAAACGCTCTTTTAACTCAACATAACCATATTTATTTTGTTTTGCATTAAAATAACTTTCAGCAGAAGGCGTAGCAGAACCTAATAAGATTTTCGCATTCATCATTCCTCCTAACAACATCGCCATATCGCGTGCATGAAAAAAAGGTTTAACATCCATTTGTTTGTAAGAAGATTCGTGTTCTTCGTCTACGATAATCATTCCCAAATGATCAAAAGGTAGATACAGCGCAGTTCGCGGACCGATAATAATGTCAAAATCTCCATTCAAGGTTTTTTGCCACAATTCGACACGTTCATTTTGATTAAATTTAGAATGATAAACCCCTACCTTTTCACCAAAATGTTTTTTGATACGATGAACAATTTGCGTGGTAACAGAAATTTCAGGCAATAAATACAACACCTTATTTCCTTTTGCAATCACTTGCTCCATCAATTTGAGGTAAATTTCCGTTTTACCGCTTGACGTTACACCATGCAACAAAACAGTGGATTTTTCTCTAAAATATTCTTTAATTTGGTTTAAAGCTTCAGTTTGTTTCAACGTTAATTCCGCAATCGCAGCAACATCTTTTTCTTCTTCTTCTACGCGAGATGTTTGATGCTGATAAATCTCAACAGCTCCTTTCTCTGCCAACGATTTCAACACTGCATTTGTAGCACCTTGTTTTACAAAATCAGCAACTTTGAGCGGTTTTTCTTGCAATTGCGTTTCTAACGTAATTAATTGTAACAAGGTTTCACGTTGTTTTGGTGCTTTATTTAATTGACTTAAAATTTCGATAAAAGCCGTTTCATTTCCTTTTAAATTGGGATGTAATCTGACATAATTATCAATTTTTGGTGTATACTTTTCGTTCAGTTTTTCATCTAACCGAATAATTCCTTTATCAATTAATAATTTAAGTGTAGGAATAGCAGATTTCTCATCTACAATCAAAGCTGCTTCTTCAACCGAAATAATTTCTCGAAGTTTCAATGCTTCGAAAACCAAGAATTCGTAATCATTTAATTCTTCAATCGTTTCGTAATTGGGATTAATCAATCGAACAAATGTTTGGGATTCTAATTTTAACGCTGAAGGAAAGGCATTCCGAAAAACATCTCCCAATGAGCACATATAATAATTCGACATCCATTCCCAAAACTTTATCTGTGTTTGCGTAACCAAAGGTTCGTCATCCAAAAAAGCATGAATTGATTTTGTTTTGTATAATTCTGGCGCATTTTGATGAACAGAATGTACAACACCTGTATACAGCTTTTGGGTTCCAAAAGGTACAGAAACACGCTGACCAATCTTAATTTGCTGTACATCTGATTCGGAAAGATGGTAAGTAAAAGTCCCATTCAACGATAGTGGTAAAATAATTTCAGCAAAATAAGTTATGTTCATTTTATACGATTAAAAGGGCAAGTTAAGCATTTTTTTTCTCAGAAATTAAGATTATAAAAGCATAAACTTTTACAAACTATTATCATTTCATTTTCAGTTTGTTTGGATAAATAATTATATAAAATGAGCTATAAATTTGAATTGAAAATTTTATCTTTAAGAATAATAAATTCTTTAAAATATGAAATCACTTTTCACTTTAGCAACTCTTTCTACCTTCATACTTTTTTCTTGTAGCACAACTGTTACACACGATCGCTTATTTACAGGAGAAATTGTTAGAGATTGTACAGGAACTTACATTCGTATAGATAATAAAGTGGATTATTTGGTTTGCAATGCTGAAATACTTTCAGAAAAAAAAGAAGGTGAAAGTGTAAGTGTTATTTATGATTTTGAAAAAACATGTGATGAGCTCGATAATAAAGCGACATGTATGATGTATCACGAACACAAAGGAAAAATTAGAATTAAGAAAAAATAGATTGAATAAAAAAATCCACTCGTTTGAGTGGATTTTTATTTATAATAAATTTCGATTATTTCGATTTTTTACGACGTTCTAATTCTTTTTCAATCAACATCAATTCTCGTCCAGTTTGTCCAGCAACAGAGGTATTTTCTTGTGCACGACGAACCAAGTATGGCATCACTTCTTTGATTGGTCCGTAAGGTAAATATTTTGCAATATTATAACCTAAATGAGCCAAGTTAAACGAAATATTATCACTCATTCCGAATAATTGTCCAAACCAGAAATTAGGATTATTTTTCTCGATTCCATTTTCGTTCATTAATTTAATCAACAATTCGCAACTTTCTTCGTTGTGCGAACCTGCAAATAAACCAAAACGCTCATGATGCGTTGTTATAAATTCTAAAGCTAAGTTATAATCTCTGTCTGATGCTTCCTTGTTTGGTTGAATTGGAGATGGATAACCTTCTGCTTGCGCACGTGCACGTTCTTTTTCCATATAAGCTCCACGAACAATTTTAAATCCTAAGAAATAACCTTCACGTTCAGCTTTTGCATACATCTCTTTCAAATAAGCCAAACGGTCGTGACGATACATTTGCAATGTATTCCAAACCAATGCACGTTTTGTGTTGTATTTCACCATCATTTCGTCAGTCAAATCATCTGCAGAACCTTGCATCCAAGTTTCCTCTGCATCAATCATGATATTAACATCTAAATCAAATCCTTTTTGACAAACTGCTTCGAAACGTTGACGAATATTTGCCCAAGATTTTTCTTCTTCAGCTGTTAATGTTTGTTTTTTTCCTACTTTTTCAAATAATTCGATTCGTCCAAATGCTGTAGGTTTAAAAACTACAAATGGAATTGAAGGATTTGATTTTGCCAAATCAACTAAATGTAACATCACGTCACGAACTTCGTCAAATTGTTTTTCTTCTGTTAATCCTTCAATCGAGTAATCTAAAATAGAACTTACATGGTATTTAAATAATTCATTTGCTACAACCACACCTTGCTCTGCTGTTTCGCCTCCTACAAATTGTTTGTAAATTGTTTCGCGAATGGCAGGTTTAACGAATGGTAAATCTACGGCAAATGGTAAATTAAAAAACTTAGTTCCAAAACTTGTTAATGCGGGGCTTCCGATTAATTTGTATAAGTAATAGGCTTTCTTTAAATCTTTGTCAGATTTCGATTCGAAAGCAAACTGTGTATTGTCGAATAATGACATGTGAGTTAATTATTTTTTGTGTTATATAACTTTACAAATTTATAATTAAAACCTGATTAAAATAAAAAAACCTACAAGAAATTCTTGTAGGTTTTTGATATATTTTAATGGTATAAAATAGTTTCCTATTCTTATCCTTTTTTAGCATATTTGCTTCTGAATTTGTCGATACGTCCTGCAGTATCAACTAATTTAGATTTACCTGTGTAAAATGGGTGAGATGTAGAAGAAATCTCCATTTTGATTAATGGGTACTCTACTCCGTCAACAACTAATGTATCTCTAGTATCTGCACAAGATTTTGTGATGAACACTTCTTCGTTAGACATATCTTTGAATGCTACTAAACGGTAATTTGTTGGGTGGATATCTTTTTTCATTTTTTTAATCTTCTTTGTTAACTTTATTGGAGTGCAAAGATAATATTATTTTGAGAATGTTGCAATCAATTTGACTGAAAAAACATTTAAAACAATACGTTAAGCAAATTTAATTTCGAGTGTAATGGGCTTCTTAAAATTAAACCTGCACTTCTTGTACACATTTTTTTCGTGGTGCAAATATAAACATTTTCGTTATTTGTACAAATATTTTTCTCAGATTCTCTCTATAAAAATCTAATTTTTATCTTTGTCTTATAAACAATAAATTACCGCATTTGTTGTTTAACTATTATCAATGAATCATTAATTCTATGAATGTAAAAACATTTGTCGCTGGACTTGGTATCGCTTCTTTGATTGGTTTTCAATCGTGTCGCGATGATTTTGACTATGATCCAATTAGTTCTGAATTGCGCTATAGCAAAGATACTGTTTCCGTAGACACCGTATATAATTTCTCGAAATCAGAGACATATCTCTTAAAAATTTATAACCCGGAAAATGATGATCGCGTGATTCCGAAAATTTATTTGACACGTGGAGATCAATCATTTTTTAATATTAATGTTGACGGAAAAGCAGGAACAAGTTTCGAAAATGTTCCTATCCGTAAAAAAGATAGTTTATTTATTTTCGTTGAAGTTAATGCACAAGAAGCTCCTCAAAATCCATTATACGATGATGAAATTAATTTCGAAACATCTAATTCTTCGAAAAAGATTAAATTATTATCGTGGATAGAAAAAGCTAAAATTCACCCGAAAGATGCTACGATTTCTTCTGCTAATTGGAATGTAAATGAAGCGCAAGTGATTGATGGAAATTTAACTGTTACCAGCGATTTAACAATTGACAAAGGTGCGAAAGTATATTTCAAAAAAGGTGCAAGTTTAACGATTGGTAACAGCGCGAAACTTATGGTAAATGGTGCTTTGAATGAGGAAGTAAAATTCCGTTCGGCTCGTCATGACAACAAATATGATTCGATTCCTGATCAATGGAATAAAATAGAATTAGCGCCAAATAGTACGTCAAAAATTAATTATGCTAAAATTATTGGTGCCGATACTGGTTTACATGTGAACAATGCGAAATTAGAGATTAGTAATGCGAAGATTGTTAATAATCAATCGTACGGAATTTTAGCTACAAATGCCACAATTACTGGTCATAATTTGGTTATGAACAACAGTAATTTAGCAACTTTAGCTATAGAATATGGTGGATCATACGAATTTTATCATTCAACATTTGCTAATTATTTCAATTTTGCAACTGCGGCCGGACCAGCTTATTCACTTTTCTTGAGTAACGAAAACAATGATAAAAATGTTTCGGCTTTAACAAAAGCGACTTTTGGAAACTGTATTTTTTATAATGAACGTACACCAAATGCAATCGTATTAGATAAAAAAGATGGTGCTCCATTTAATTATTTATTCGATACCAATATTATTCATAATTCGGATACCTCAACATTAAATGTAACAACTGCTCCAAATTTCTTGGACAATATTACATTAAACCCAATGTTTGAAAACACTGATTATAATGCCAATAAACTATGGCTAAAAGCCGAATCTCCTGCAAAGAATAAAGGAAAAGTTAGTTTTGCACAACAATTTCCGTTAGATTATAATGGTCAACCACGAGGAACGACTCCTACGATTGGGGCATATCAATAAAATTAAAAAGCTCAATCATAATTTGATTGAGCTTTTTTTATGAACTATAATTCATTTAAATAAATCTAAATTCGATTACTTTTTTCTCTAACTAATACGCCTACAACACCTAAAATAATCACCTCATCACTTTCTTGTATTTGTACACAATTTTTATAGCTCGCGTTAAGAGCAACTAATTTATTATTGACTTTATCAAAACGTTTCAAGGTATAATCATCATGATTGACTGATACAATTATATCATCATTATGCAAGGGAATCAAGTCTGTTCGAATCACCAAAATATCATTTTTTTGATAAATAGGATACATCGAATCTCCACCAACCACAATCAAAAAAGTAGATTCTGGATGCGTTAAATAACGTTCGTCCAAACTTATTTTATCGTTTACAAAATCTTCTGCAGGCGAAGGAAAACCTGCATTTACTTGACCAAAATTTGGAATATAATATTTTTCACCTTCCGTATTGATTTCAAAAACATTTAATTCTTTATCTATTATTTTTATGTCTTGCTTCATTTTTTATAGTTTAATAAACAACTAATAAATCCTTCCATTTTGTGGTATAACAAGGAGACAATTTATTTTGACGCATTTTCCATGTTTTATTCAAATCCTGCGAAGCTAACTTTATTTTTGAGGCACCAAACTTCTTGTTCATCGTATCAATTGCTTTCATCAAATTAGGATGATGTTGATTTTCTTCTTCAAAAAGTGACAATTGTTTTTGATCCGAAGAAACAATTCCCGAAACCACTACTCCAGCCTTTTTGTACTCGTATCCTTCTTTATAAATTTGTTCAAAAACCTTTATTGCAAACTTAGACAAGGTAATACTCGAATTGGATTCATAAGGCAATTGACACGAAATAGAACGATAATATTGTGGTTTATTTTTATCAAAATTATTGGTCTGAATGAATACTGTAATCAAATTACAAGATGATTTCTGTTTACGAAGTTTTTCTGCACACGAAACAGCAAAAGTCGAAACACGCTCTTTCACATATTCAAAATCGCTGGTATATTCTTCGAAGCTACGTGTTGTTGCAATACTTTTTTTGGCTGAAACGGTTTCTAAATCTAAAACAGCTTCTCCTAATAAATCTTTTTTCAGACGTAAACCAACAATCGAAAATTCTTTTCGAAGAAAATCATCTTTTAATTGTACAAAATCGAGTGCTTTTTTAACACCTATCCACCTCAATCGTCGAGACATTCGTCGACCAATTCCCCATACATCTTCTATATCTAACCATTTCAGTGCTTTGTAAATTTGTTCTTGCGTTTTGATTACATACACACCTTGGTGAATTTCTGGAAATTTTTTCGCAATATGATTGGCTAATTTTGCCAATGATTTTGTTGGTGCAATTCCAACACAAACGGGTAATTTGGTAAACTGATATATTTTAGATTTGATTTCTAATCCGTAATTTTTCAAATCAAAACGATTAAATCCTTCTAATTTTAGAAAACATTCATCGATCGAATAAATCTCATAATCAGGTGAATACGTCGATAAAATTGACATCACTCGATTGCTCATATCCGCATATAATTGATAATTAGACGAAAAAACCTCTATCTTTTTTTGTTCAAAAATTCGTTTAAATTGATGTGCAGGTGCTCCCATTGGAATCCCCTCTAACTTCGCTTCTGCAGAACGCGAAATGACACAACCATCATTATTAGACAAAACAACTATAGGCTGATGAAGAAGTTTCGGTTGAAATACACGATGACAACTGGCATAAAAATTATTACAATCAATTAAAGCGAACATGCTGCAAAGTTGAGAAGATTAAACGCCACATCGTGTCATCGAAAATGTTAATTTAATAAAAAATAAAGCCACTCCAATTGAAGTGACTTTTCAGTTATTTCATTTTATATTTTTTGCGCAATTCTTTTATCACAACCTCTGGTTCGTAAACGGTTTGATATTTTAATGGTTTATTGTTTTTGAAATATTGTACTTTCAACCATGTATCGTTAGTATCTAACTTCGTGTAACTGTTACTTTTTTCTAAAATTTTTTCATTTACAGTGCTCAATACAGCAAAATAATCAAAGTTATTTCGTTGTCCTATTTCCGCTGCTCTTAACAAAGCATAATCAAATGTTCTTCCTTTTTTATTGTACTCATTTCCATCAAATGTTACAATATACGTATCATTATTCACCTTTTCTTCGGTGTAACCTCCTGTTCCATTATATTTTTGGTATGCAACAGCTTTGCTGTTATTACAGCTTGCTAAAGTCAATACAAAAACTCCAGCACATAAAATTTGAGTTATTCTTTTCATATTAAATTAAATTGGTAAAAAGAGCTTTAACAAAAGTTGTTCCTTTTACAACTAATTTTAAGAAATCTAAATATTTTCTTAACAAATTATTTTTTAATAAATGACATTCATTTCATATTCCCTTTTAAAGTCATTAAATTCAAAACATTAACATTCTTTTCTCGACCACTTATTTAACATTCTATTAACTCATTGATTCTAATAAAAATCATTTAAGTTATAATGCTTTATCTGATAAACTCGCCTATTTTTGTAAATCAATTATAAGTAATGAGTAAATTAGAAAAATATCTATTTTCTACCAGAACCATGACGCTCTTGCTGTTTATCTACGCAATCGCTATGGGGTATGCCACTTTCATTGAAAATGACTACGATACGGCTACTGCAAAAGCTGTTATTTACGAGGCAAAGTGGTTTGAGGTTTTAATGATTTGGTTAATCGTACTGTTCTTAATGAACATCAAACGATACAGATTATGGTCAAAGGAAAAATTGCCATTATTGGTTTTCCACTTAGCATTTTTGTTTATTTTCATTGGAGGAGGAATTACTCGCTACATCAGTTTCGAGGGTGAAATGCCTATTCCAGAAGGAGGTACAAGCAACGAAATTACATCATACAAATCTTATTTCAAGATGATGGTTGATGACGGAACACAACGTTTGGCGTACGACAATCATCAATACAATATGACGTATTTTGATCGAAAAGACAGCACAAACTCTTTGTTATACAGACAATTTGAAGGTGAATACCAGTTCAAAGACAAAGTAATCAAACTACGCACATTTGATTTTGTTCCACATGCTTTGGATACAATTGTAAGAAGAAAAGACGGGATTAACGTTTTGGAAATTGTTACAGTTGGTCAAGGTGGACGTAATTCAGTTTTTATTCGTAATGGTGAAATCAAAAGCGTTAACGGAACACTTGTCGCATACAACCGTCCACAAGATGGCGCTGTACAAATTACAGGTGAAGGAGAAAATTTGACTATCAAATCTCCTTTCGAAGGTGATTATATACAAATGGCTGGTCAAGAGATTGGACAAGTAACAGACATGCAAAAATTGCAAGAAGGCGCTGGTAAAGTTGAATTTAATGTTGCTGCTCCATTAAAATTGCGTTCGTTATATACCATTAACGATGCTCAGTTTGTGATTCCAAACCCTTCGTTCAAAGGAGAAGTTTTATACAGACAAGGTTCTAAATTTAAAGCAGACGAAAAAAATCTTCCTGGCGCTATTAGAGCAGAAGTGATTGTTGGTGACAAACGTGATACAGTAACTATTGTTGGAGGAAAAGGTGTTTCGAATTACTCTGCAGATGTCCAAATTGACGGAATGAATATTTCGTTAGGATATGGTTCTAAGATGGTAAAAGTTCCGTTTAGTATTCGTTTAGATGACTTTATTTTAGATCGTTATCCTGGTTCTACCAATCCATCTTCTTTCGAATCTAATATTACAGTTATCGATGAAGGAAAAGAAACAAAACATCACATTTATATGAACAATGTAATGGATTATAAAGGTTATCGTTTTTTCCAATCAAGCTATTTCCCTACAGAGGACGGAACAATTTTATCTGTTAACCAAGACTGGTGGGGAACTAATATTACTTACTTAGGTTATTTTATGTTATTTGGAGGAATGTTTGTTTCTTTATTCTGGAAAGGAACTCGTTTCTTACAGTTAAACTCTTTATTAAAAAGTTTACACACGAAAAAAACAACTATTTTACTTCCGTTCTTTTTATTGTCTGGATTAGCTTTTGCTCAAAATCCTACAACGACTGATGGAAATAAAGCAACGCACCAAAAAATAACAACTGAACCTGATCAAAATGTACATTCTCCAGAACATATCGTAAACTTCTCTTCGGAGATGGCTAATGGCGATGAGTTGGCGAAAGGAGTTAAAATTCCAGATGAACATGCTGACAAATTTGGTCATTTACTAATTCAAGATATCGAAGGACGTATAAAACCTGTGAATACACAGTCGTTAGAAATTCTTCGTAAAGTCTATAAAAAAGATAAATTTCACGGTTTATCTGCTGACAAATGGTTTATCTCTTTACAATTAGACCCTTCTTATTGGGTGAATGCACCTATGATTAAAGTTGGTTCTAAAGGAGGAGATCAATTAGCGAAAATAACAAATGCGAATGCTGATGGTTATACATCGTTAATGAATTTGATTGATCCTAAAACAACTCGTTTCAAATTAGACAAAGCCTATAACGAAGCGTTCTCAAGAAAACCTTCTGAGCGTTCAAAATTTGATGAAGAAGTTATTTCGGTAACAGAACGTTTCAATATTTTAGATCAAACAGCAAAAGGGTATCAGTTAAAAATCATTCCTGTACAAAATGATCCATCAGAACGTTGGACTTCTTGGATTTATCAGACACAAGAAAATCCTGTCGAAATTGATACAATGGCACTTGGAATGGTGAGTGTATATTTTAACATGGTATCAAAAGGTATCGAAAATGGTGATTGGACACCTGCTGATAATGCAGTTGATTACATTGATAAATACCAACACAAATGGGGGAAAAATGTTGTTCCTTCTGCAACAAAAGTTGAAATCGAAGTATTATACAACAAATACAATGTGTTCTTTTGGGTGATGGTTGCTTATGCAACTGTTGGTGGAATTTTAATGATTTTATCATTCATTCAATTATTCTCAGAAAGCAAAGCATTACACCGAATCATCAACGTTTGTTTAGGATTATTGTTAGTCATCTTTATAGGACAAGCAATAGGACTGGGTGTTCGTTGGTACTTAACAGGACACGCACCATGGTCGAACGGATACGAAGCCATTGTATTTATCTCTTGGGTGAGTGTATTGGCTGGACTATTATTATACAAAAACCGAAATGCATTTATTCCAACTACAGGAGCTATGGTTGCTGTAATTATGATGGGGTTTGCGCACGGAGGTTCTATGTTAGATCCACAAATTACACCATTGGTACCTGTACTTAAATCGTATTGGTTAATTGTACACGTTGCAATTATTGTTTCGTCTTATGGTTTCTTTGGATTGAGTGCAATTTTAGGCGTTTTCTCGTTAATTATTATGATGATTAAACCAAACAAGAAGATTGAAATTTCGTTAAAAGAAATGACTTACGTTTCTGAAATGTCTTTAACAATCGGTATTTACCTACTTACTGTCGGAACATTTTTAGGTGGTATGTGGGCTAATGAATCTTGGGGACGCTATTGGTCTTGGGATCCAAAAGAAACTTGGGCTTTCGTTTCGGTAATTATTTATGCAGTCGTTCTACATATGCGTTTAGTACCAGGTTTAAGAGGAAAATACGCGTTTAACGTTGCTGCGATGTGGGCGATTTGGTCAGTTGTTATGACGTATTTCGGTGTTAACTATTACCTGTCAGGTTTACACTCTTATGCAGCTGGAGATCCAATTCCAATTCCATTTTGGGTTCCTGCAACAGCAGTTGGAATGTTAGTGTTAACACTTGCAGCGTGGTACCTACAAAACAAAGTGTATCATATCAAAACAAAAGAATAAATTTATTCAATTATAATTTCAAAAAAGCTCATCTAAAGATGAGCTTTTTTGTTTTCTAAATGTTTTTTCTCGCTGCCTACGACTCGCATATAAAATGAAAACACAATTCTGAGAATTATTCAGATTTATATTTTCCCCTTATCAATAAATTCGATCTAACTTTTTATCAGTTAACAAGAAGCTTCTTATTACAAAAAAGGAAGCTTCTCGTTTAATAAAAAGAAAGCGCATTGTTACACTACTCTACTTTACCCCTCTTTTCATGCTTGCATTTCAGAAGACAAACCTTCTTAAATTGGTTCTTTGTTAAGTTCAGAAAAAAATGGTTGTTGCAGCGCATTCCATATCTTGATACAAAAGAAAAAGACAACCCAAAAAATTCGGATTGCCTTTTAACTTGAAAAATATTTAAAAGAATTGTTTCTATTTAAAATCAGCTTCTGTAACGTTCTTATTTACTTCTACTGTATCAATTGTAATTTTAGTTGTTTGAGGTCCAGCTTCTGTTGTCATTTCAGAAGGCAACAAGACACCATCAAAAGATTTATAACCTTTATTTATTGTCGTTGCGACCATCTCACCTTGAGGAGATTTCATTACTTGTTCAGACTTCATCAATAAACCAGTTTTTACATCATAATAATCTGTACGAGAAATTTCTGCAGCAACAACTTTGTAATATTCAACTCCGTTTTCAGAAACGATTCCTTCTACTTTAGCAGTTTTATATCCTTCCGATAAAGGAGCAAATAAAGAGTTTGTTTTCTTTAAAGGAGCTGTCATTTCAGCTGGTAAATCAATTTTCTGACCAACATTATAAAAACCTTTTTCTCCATCAAAAGCTTGAGTAACATTCATTCCGCCAAGACTCATTACAGTCAACGTTTTATTTGGTGCTAAATCTTTTTTAGTATAATCACCGCTCATTCCCATTGTTTCAATTTTCCCTTTTTGAACCAATGATTTTACAGCTTTTACTTTATCCGCTCCACCAATCGCTTTCAAATAATTATCTGTAATTTGAGTTATTGTAGTTGTTGTCGATTTTGCTCCAGAGGTTGGTTTATCTATTTTATTACCATAAGAATCGTAATATGTTACAGGATAACCCAATTTTTCTAAAGCGGGTGCGATTTGTTCTAACTTTCCAGTTACATTAATTTTCGCTTGATCAGGACGGAAATATTTTTTCGAAACACGTAACACATCATCTACTGTAACTGCGTTTATATTTTTGATATAATCGGCATAAAAGTTATCCGATAATTGATTCGTCTTTTTCGTTAAAGCTTGACCTGCAACAGTTGAAGGACTTTCTAATGTCAAAATAAAGTTTCCTAAGAATTTCGATTTTACATCTTCCAACATTTGTTGATCGATTTTATTTACCGTCATTCCTTTAATCTCTTTCATCGTTTCGACAATAGCAGAATCTGTTACTTCGTTACGAACAGTTGCATTTGTATTGAAACGACCGATATAGCGAGAATCAGAAACTCCTCCACGTGCACCGTATGTCCAACCGTGTGCTTCACGAAGATTCATGTTTAATTTTGAGTTGAAATCTCCTCCTAAAATAGAAGAAGCAATTAATGAAGCGTAATAATCAGGGTCTTTCTTCGTCAATTGAACTGGATAAGATACCGATACAACAGACTGAACTGCATTTGGCATATTAATCGCATTTAACTCTGTTTTTGTTACTTCGTCTACTTTAGGAAAAGCAGGAATATTTAATTGTCCAGCTTTCCACGATTTGAAGTTTTTATCGACTAATGCTTTTACATCTTTTGTTGAAATATCTCCAACAACGATTAAATAAGCATTATTTGGTTTGTAGTAGGTATTGTAGTAATCCTTTACGTCTTGCAACGTTATTTTTTCGATTTGTTCTGGTGTATCAAACTCAGAGAAAGGATTGTTTTTTCCGTAAACTAAAATATTAGAAACGCGAGAAGCTGCACTTTCTACAGATTTCTCATTCGCTTTTAAACCTTCGATGTAACGTTTTTTAACATCTGCAAATTCGCTTTCAGTAAAATTTGGATTTAAAGCACCGTCTGCCATATAACCAAAAATCTCGTTAAAATATTTTGTCAAAGAACTTGCCGAAGCACCTTCTTCCCAAAAGTTAACACGAGCACCTAAAAACTCAATTCTTTTATTGAATTCATCTTTCGATTTCGAAACTGTTCCTGTTCCTAACATCTCACTCAATAAAGATTCTGCACCTTTCTTAGCACCTAATGCAAAAGGTGGATTATCAATTGTTAATGTCGCAGAAACGCGAGGTAATTTGTGATTCTCTACAACGATAACCGTTAAACCATTTTTTAGTTTAAATTCGTTTGATTTCCCTAAGTTAACCGTAGGCGCTGGACCTGGTTTAGGCATAGGGATTTGAACTTGAGCATTTACGCTAACTGCCATAAAAGCAATCGCAAGAGATAATATCTTTGTTTTCATAATTCAGTCGTTTTTTATTTGGCAGCTTTTTTAGATTCTGGTAAATAGTGAATAATTACACGTTGGTTTTTGTTAAGATACTTTTTCGCAACATTTTTGATATCTTCTCTCGAAACTGATTGATAGATTTTCAATTCTTCGTTGATTTTATTTGTATCTCCACCCAACATATATGCATCGGCCAAAGCATGTGCAATATTTTGAACGCCTGATTTTGAAGCAACAAAACTATTTTCGATTCCATTTAAGATTTTTTGGTAATCTTCTTCAGAAATTAAATTCGTTTGTACTTTCTCTATATCTTGTTGTAAATCATTTTCTAATTTATCAAACGAAACTTCTCCTTGAGGTAAAATTCCGATTGAATAGATTCCGTAGTCTTCCATTTGACGATTGAAAGCAAAAATCTGTAAAGCTTCTTTCTTCTCATCAACATATTTTTTATATAAAACTGAGGATTTTCCTCCTGTTAAATAACTTGATAACATTTCTAATGCATAGGCATCTTTCGATTTGTTATCTGGAGTACGATAATTAATAGCTAACAAAGGAATCTGAATATTAGAATCATACTCCGTTGCACGCACTTCAGTCGTAATTGGATCTTCTTGAATTACTGTTTTTACAACCTCTTTTCCACGAGGAATTACACCAAAATATTTTTCAATTAATTTCTTAGCATCCTCTTTCTTGAAATCTCCTGCAACCACTAACACTGCATTATTTGGCACATAGTATTGTTGACTAAAGTGTTTAAAATCCTCTAATTTGGCATTACTCAAATCTTCAAACGAACCAATTACACTCCAACGATATCCACTTTTCTTGAAAACATGCGGGTTAACGGCTTCTCCGTAAGAAAATCTTCCATAAGGTTGATTGTCTAAACGAGAACGTTTTTCTTCTTTTACAACCTCTTTTTGAGTATCAACTCCAATTTGATTAATGATTGGCTGACGCAAACGATCTGATTCCATCCATAATCCTAACTCTAAATTATTTGACGGAAATGTTTCGTAATAATATGTTCTATCAGTCGTTGTATTCGCGTTATTTGATCCTCCATGAGAAGAAACAATCTTGAACCATTCTCCTCTTTTGATATTTTCTGTCCCTTCGAATAATAAATGCTCAAAAAAGTGAGCAAATCCAGTTTTACCAACTTGTTCATCTTTCGATCCTACGTGATACATCACACCAGTTGTCACTACTGGAGCTGAATTATCCTGATGAAGGATAACATGTAATCCATTTGGTAAAGTATACTCATCAAATTCTATTTGCTGTCCAAAAAGTGCTGAACCTACAAATAAGATAGACATAAAAAGTTTCTTCATTTAGTAGTTTTTAAAGTTTTTATCAATTTACTTATGTAACATTAGTAGCAGTATTTTCAAAAATGTTACACCAAATTTGCATTAATATTAAAAAAATGTAAAATAGCACATGTCTATTGATTTAGTAGGCATTTCTATTAATTTACAACATTATTTATGAATAAACCTATAGTAAATGTTTTAGTATTTACTATAGATTTGTAAAAATCGAGAGAAAGAAAATGGATTTTATAGAGTTTTTTGGTTTCGTAGGTGCTTTTTTCATTGGACTTATCATGGGAGTTCTTGGTGGTGGCGGTTCTATCTTAGCTGTACCTATCTTAGCTTATATTTTTCATTTCGACGAGAGAATTGCAACTGCATATTCTTTATGTATAGTTGGTTCTACAGGATTAGTTGGTGGAATAAAGCAAGCTTCTAAAAAAATGGTCGATTGGAAAGTTGTTTATCAATTTGGTGTACCTGCAGTTATTGGAATTACGTTGGTTCGTGCTTTTTTAATTCCAGCACTTCCGAGTAATTTATTTTCTATAGGTGATTTTATCGTCACACGTCGAATGGCTATGTTTGGTCTTTTTGCGTTTCTAATGATATTTGCAGCAGTTTCTATGCTAAAAGGTAAAAAAGAAACGGAAATCGTTCAGCGAGATGAAAAATTAAATCCTGTTTTATTAATTCAAGGATTTTTGATTGGAGGATTAACAGGAATGGTTGGTGCAGGTGGTGGATTTTTAATTGTCCCTGCTTTGATGATGGTCGCAAAATTGGATATGAAAAAGGCTTCGGCTACATCATTAGTCATCATTGCGATTAATTCGTTAATAGGTTTTTTTATTGGTGATGCATTTCACATCAAAATAGATTGGGAATTCTTAAGTGTTTTTATTGGAATTTCTATGGCTGGTATTTTTGTTGGAACCTACATTAACAAATTTTTACCTGTACAATTTTTAAAACGAACATTTGCAATTTTCATTATCTTAATGGCTGTTTTCATGTTCATCGAAGAATTTATAATTCAATAATTTATCATATGGAATTCAACGAAAATTTTTGGAATGATAAATATATCAATAACCAAATTGGCTGGGATCTAAAGTCCCCTTCTACTCCATTAAAAGCTTATATTGATCAATTAGAAGATAAAAATATCCGTATTTTAATTCCGGGGTGCGGGAATGCTTACGAAGCTGAATATCTTTTGGAAAAAGGTTTTACAAACCTCACATTAATTGATATAGCTGAAATTGTAGTCGAAAAAATAAAAGAAAAATTTAAAGACAACCCTCATATAAAAGTTCTTCACAAAGACTTTTTCGAATTAGATGATCAATTTGATTTGATATTAGAGCAAACATTTTTTTGTGCTTTAAACCCTGAATTACGCCAAAAGTATAGCATCAAAATGAATCAATTATTAGCGGAAAATGGTAAATTGGTTGGTGTTTTATTCAACAGAGATTTTGGAAATGACACTCCTCCTTTTGGCGGAAACAAAGCCGAATACCATACCTATTTCAACGATTATTTTGATTTCAAAGTCATGGAAGAATGTTACAACTCAATTCCTCCACGAGCTGGAAATGAATTATTTATCAATTTAAAAAAGATCACAAAATAACCTATGATTTCATTCATAATTTTAGCGTTAACTATCAATCTTATTTGATTTTAAATAAACAAAAAGTATCAGAATTTGTCCATTAACGGAAAGTTCTAAATTTAATTATTTGTATTTTTACACACTAAATTCATACTTATGAAAATTGAACAAATTTACACCGGATGTCTTGCACAAGGTGCTTATTATATAGAAAGCAATGGTGAAGTTGCAATTATTGATCCGTTGAGAGAAACACAATCTTATGTTGATCAAGCAACAAAAGATAACGCAAAAATCAAGTATATTTTTGAAACACATTTCCATGCTGATTTCGTTTCTGGACATGTCGATTTAGCCCAAAAAACTGGTGCAACAATTGTTTATGGTCCAACAGCTGAACCAAGTTTTGACGCGCATATTGCGACAGATGGAGAAGTATTTACTTTAGGTAATATTACGATTACAGCGTTGCATACCCCAGGTCATACGATGGAGAGTACAACCTATTTGTTGAAGGATGAAAACGGTAAAGATTATGCAATTTTTACGGGAGATACATTATTTATTGGTGATGTTGGTCGTCCTGATTTGGCTCAAAAATTAAATTCAGATTTAACACAAGAGAAATTAGCTGGTTATTTATTTGATTCGTTACGAAACAAAATTATGCCTTTAGCGAATGATATTATTGTTTATCCTGCGCATGGAGCTGGTTCTGCTTGTGGTAAAAATATGAGTAAAGAAACTTTTGATACATTAGGAAATCAAAAAAATGTAAATTATGCATTGAATCCTAACATGACAAAAGAGGAGTTTATTACAGAATTAACTTCAGGATTAATGCCTCCTCCTTTCTATTTTCCAGAAAATGTGATGATGAATAAATTGGGTGTAGAATCTTTAGACGTCGTAAAAAAACGTGCCAATAAAGCTTTATCGCCTGATGAATTTATTCAAGTTGCTGAAGACGCAAACGCCTTAATTTTAGACGTACGTGATCCGCAAACATTCGCAGAAGGATTTGTTCCAAATTCAATTAACATCGGAATCAAAGGAAATTTTGCTCCATGGGTTGGAACGTTAATTACAGATATCAAACAACCAATTTTACTAATTGCAGAAGTTGGTGCAGAAGACGAAGCGGTAACACGTTTAGCGCGTGTTGGATATGATAATGTGATTGGATTTTTGAACAATGGTTTCCAAGCTTGGCTTGATGCAGAAAAGGATTTTGATGAAATTGTTTCTATTTCACCTGAAGAATTTGTCGAATTAGTTGATGAAACAGAATTAAAAGTCTTAGACGTTAGTAAACCAGGAGAATTCGAAACTGCTCATGTAGAAGATGCAATTACTGCTCCATTAGATTTTATCAACGAATCAATGAAAGTAATCGATCCAGAAGAAACTTATTTAGTACATTGTGCTGGTGGATACCGTTCGATGATTTTCACGTCTATTTTACGTGCTCGTGGTTACGAAAATTTAATTGATGTAGCAGGAGGTTTTGGTAAAATAAAAGAAGTAGAAGGCGTTAAAATAGTAGAAGGAACCTCTCCATGTCAATTGGGAAATAATTCTTGCTCAACGAAATAAACAATTTTTTGCAATAAATAACGTTATAGCCTTGGAACACCAAGGCTATTTTCGTATTCTTCAACTCAAACATTATACATGAAAAATATAGTATTCATTTGTACCCTACTCTTTTGCTCAACACTTTTTGCTCAAAAAAAAATACGTGGAGCTGAATCGTTTGTATTAACAATTCCGAAAGATTATCAGCGCACAATTGGATTAAATGACTATGCAACTATTCAATTTGAAAGTATTGCACCAAAACCAAATTCGTACGGATTTTTAATTTTCGAGCATAAAGATGAATTAAAATTAGCCGATCCTAAATTAGATATGATCGACTATACATTGAATTCTATAGAGCCGTATACGACACAAAACGGATTTAAATATCTAAAAAAACCTTATGTTTCGTATGAACAAGGATTCAATTTCGCTTATGCTGAATTCGAGACAAATGAACCCGAATCTGGTCACATTTATTTTTTGCAAACTGTTATCGAAACAAAAGAGTTTGTTTATCAAATTCTACAATATTGTAGTTTCGAAGACCGAGATATCATGAAAAGTGATTTTGTTTCTATTGTAAATAGTTTCAAATTGAAATAGCTGTAAGAAAGAAATAAAAAAAATCTCCTTCCAAAAATTTGAAAGGAGATTTTTTATCTTATCTCGTTATTGTTAAATCGTATTCATTATCAGATTCATCAAGCTTATATGTTAATTTCATATTGAAATCCTGCATAAATTTCTTACAAAATGTTTCAATATTTAATGAATCTGGAAAAGTAGATTTGTTCACAGTCAAAAACAAAGTTGTCCAACTTGTATTGTTTTTAAAAATTGTTGTAAACCTGTTTTCCCAATAATTTAAAAACTTTTCTTCTTTTTCATTGCTTAAAATATCTTCCATTTTACCTGCTTTATAAACCAATAACAAATTTACAATTATTTCTATTTAAAAACCTCTTTTTTACGATTTATTAACTTTTATTCATGACTAATTTTCCAGTATATTGCCATTCTTAAGATTCGCTTAAGATTCCCTTATTTACTTTTAAGAGTAACTAAACATTAAGACATTTGAATATTAATTCAAAACAAAATGTTGACAATCATCGGAAGTGATGTTATAATATTTTACGATTTGAAATAAATGCAGATGATTTGAAACTCGTACAGGAACGATTTTTTCGCGCAGAAAATGATGCAACTGTACATATTTCTGGTTCGGGATTAGGTCTAAATATTGCCACTAAATTAGCTGAAATGTAAGGGATTACGATAAAAATTGAAAGTATACAACTGAAAAGAACAAAGATTAATTTAATTTTTAATATTGAACATTTTTGAGTAATTTCAATCAATTAAAATTCAAAAAAATGAGCCAACACGAGTACACGAACGGAGAAGTTACCATAATTTGGAAACCTGAATTGTGCGAGCATGCAGGAATTTGCACCAAATTACTCCCAAAAGTATATCATCCTAAAGAAATACCTTGGATAAAACCTGAAAACGCAAGCAGCGAAGAAATTAAGAAACAAGTTTCTCAATGTCCTTCTGGTGCTTTAAGTTTTAAATAATACTAAACTATTATTTTTTATTGATTTCGATAGCTCTGAAACCTTTTTCAGAAATTTCTTTCTTATAAGTTACTTTATCATATTTTTTCACTTCTTGTTTCAATTGACTTTGGTGAAAAAATATGCTATCGTTTGATTTTTCTTCTGTAATAAAACCAAATCCTTTCTCATTAAAAGAATTGATTACACCCGTAAAAACTTGTGTAGGATCAAACGCTGTATTTGGATTTTCTTGGCGACTTAGCAAATCCTCTTCTCTATTTTGTAAATGTGGAGGAACATCTGTTAAATTTCCGTTGATATCAACATAAGCAATCATTTCTTCTAATGATTTTCCTTTGTTGTTATTTGTTTTTCTTTCTTCTCTTTGAAGAAGTTTTTCTTGTCTTTTTTTCTCTTTTTTCTTGATATTCTCTTTCTTAGAATATGAATCTGCCATATTTATATATTTTTTATAATTTGAATTTAACCCGATTTACTTGAAAAACTTTTAATTTTTATATTTTCTTTCAAATTTTAAAAATAAAAAATTTGAAAACTAAATCTGTAAAATAGCTTACGCTTTTATTACTAATAAAATGCTTGGATAAAAAATGTAGTACCAATTTGATAATAAAGTTTAAGTGCTAAACATAAACTGAAGCGATAAATTTGTACAGTAAAGCAAATAAAAGAAGCTTTGTAAACCAATTATTGCACAAAGATACAAAAAATTAAGCAACTGAATTAGTTGCAAATCTACAATCAAAAAAACTCATCTTCAATTCATAAATTTATCCCACTAAAACCACACAATAGATATACAAACAATACAGAAATTTTGTAATTTCAACAGACCACATGGATCATTTAAAGGAAAAACACCTTATGAAATACTAAAATCTAAACTAAAATAATTAAATTTATTATCTACGAAGTGATGAAGTACGACAAAATGTATTTAATAAAAAAGCAATGGATGAAATGGAAAGTTTTTGATCTAAATATTTCTCAATTTTAAATAGTTCTTGAAGGGTTAATCTTGTATAATTTTAGCTCATAACAACACTAAATTAATAATTTATAGTGTCGCATTAGTTTTCTGAACCCGCGCTTTTCTTCTTCCTCCAATGAACTGGTGTTACAATAAGATAGCATTAAAATCTCTTGGTCTTGAAAAATTTTAAGGCTATCTCTTGAGGCCTCTAAGATTTCAATCTCTTGTTTTACATCCAAACAAAATGAGTCTTTCTTGGCTTCTATTACTTTTAATGATTTGTAATAATGTAACTTCTCGTAAATTTTTGGTTAGTCTTTTTTGAAATAATCTAATTCGTCTTGCAATGAATTAAATTGGTGAGTAGTTAAAATCATTTGGATCTGATCTAAGAAGTCTGTAATTAAAGCGATTGCTTTTTTAGACTCTTCGATTGGATCATCACATGCAAACTTTAATTCAGCTAATTGTAATTCAAAATTGCTGAATTTCGAAATTAATTCTTGACTCATCTAATTTTGATTACGGTTAGTTAAATTGTTATTATTCAGAAATTTAATACAAATTCAACAATTCTAAAAATTAAATTTATAGTTGAAATACCTTTCTGTTTTGAATTACATTTTTTAAATGTTCCATATCATGAATAATTTTTTGTTCCGTAATCCTTGCATAATGTTGCGTTGTCGTGATATTTGTATGACCTAACATTTTGGAAACTGATTCGATTGGTACACCATTGGAAAGTGTTACCGTTGTTGCAAACGTATGTCTAGCACAATGAAAAGTCAGTTCTTTATTGATCCCAGATAAAGTTGCAATTTCTTTAAGGTATGCATTCATCTTTTGGTTACTGAATACAGGTAATAATTTTCAGTTTTGACATAAAAAATGTTCCTTGTATTTTTCGATTATGTCTAACGGAATATTTAATAATGGAATTTTTGTAGGAGTAGAAGTTTTCTGTCTATAAGTATGAATCCACAATTGACCATCAATACCCTTTACGATATGGTTTTTCGTTAAATTAAAAATATCAATATAGGCTAAACCTGTATAGCAGGAAAAAATAAAAATATCTCTTACAAGGTTTAATCTTTCAGTGCAATGTTCTTTTTCGTAAATCGCATAGATTTCCTCTTGCGAAAGAAAGATTCGTTCTACTTTTTCGACTTTCGGTTTATAATTGACAAATGGATCTTTTTGAATCCAATCTTTTGCCATACATTCTCTAATTATCTTTTTGAAATTCTTAATATATTTGACTGTTGTGTTATTGTTGCATTTGCGTTCGGTTCGAAAATAGAAATCTAAATCCATAATAAAAGCGTGGTCGATATCATCAATAGCTATGTCTTCTTTTTTGTATTGATGTTTTAGAAATTCTTTGATGTGCTTTAGTGTGGTTTCATAGCGTTCTATTGTTCCAGGTGCGACTTCTTTGTTGATTATTTTTTTTAATTGATCGTTGTGTTGATGGAAGATAGGTACTAGCATACGTTTGTTTGCGTTGCCTTGTGAATTAAGGAATTGTTTTATTTCTTCTATTGTTAAAACTTCATTACGTAAGCTGTATTGAATTTCGAGGTTAATTATTTTAGATTTGATGACTTCTAGGTAACCATTAATTGAATAGGCTTCTTCTGTCTTTCCTTTGATTTTGGAATTTTTGTGGTCCCACGTTTTAGGATCGATGTATTTTTTTGTGGAGAATTCGTAGCGTTTATTGGCTATACGGATTGTAAAGTATATTGGTTGTAGTCCTTGTTTATTGGTCTTTGAGTTACGTGGACCAACATTAATTTTAAGATTCTGTCTCATCTGATTCAATTTTTATTGGTTAGATAAAATTTAAAGTGTTATTAGTGTAGAATCAAGATGTTCATCTATTGGACACGTTCTTGGTTAGGCTATGACAAGGGCTATGAAAAAGGTTAGGGTATTTTCATTGTCCTTTTTTACTATCTCTTTTGGGTAAAGGGATAGGACTTATTTCTTTAATATTTCTGCGACCTTTTTTTGAAATTAAAATAGGTCGCTAAATAGTCGCTGTTTTTTCTGAAACAAATGTTTTAATCTGAAAGTTTATTGCATAAAAAAACCTCTATTTCGTTAAAAATAGAGGTTATTTGAATCAACTTTGTTTAAAGTTGCGGAGAGTGAGGGATTCGAACCCCCGGAGGTGTGACCCTCAACAGTTTTCAAGACTGCCGCATTCGACCACTCTGCCAACTCTCCTACACAGCGTTTATTGCCGTATTGCGAGTGCAAATATAGAACGCTTTTTCGAATTAGCAAACCTTAATTTAAAGTTTTTTTTATACAACTTGTTAGTTAATTCAGTATCAAATAACTATTTTTTAAAATAATTAGGTAAAAAGGACTAAACCGACCTGAATTATGAAACCAAGTGTAAAAAATAATGCTGCAAACTTTAATAAAGTAAATCGGAAAGCATCATTTAAAATTAATTTTTCGATTAATGGTCTTGAAATTTTATCATCAAGAATTTGTTCTAATTTTTTATAAAAAAGCAACATAAACCCTATGATGATAAGCACTGAAATAAATACAAATAACGAACTAATTGAATGATAAAACATCATTCCCATAAACATTCCAAAAACAGCTAATATTAGCTGAGGAATTTGACGAATCATTTTACGAATTAGGTCTTCTGTTTTTCTCAACCAATCTGCTCCTAAAATTTCTGGAGCTGCCATCCAAAAAGCTAAAAACTGCAAAACTAAGCCTAAAATTGTAAGTGTTTTAATCATGAATACAATTTAGCTTTAAAGATAAAAAAAAACCACTCAATTAAATTGAATGGTTTAATAAATTATAGTTTTCAGAAAAGATATTATTCATCTTCTTCGTCATCCTCTTTCATTGTATGATACACGTTATTCACGTCTTCATCTTCATCAAATTTCTCTAACAATTTCTCGATGTCAGCTCTTTCTTCTTCTGTTAATTCCTTTGTTGTTTGAGGAATTCTTTCAAATTCTGATGAAATAATTTCGTATCCGCCCTCTTCTAAAGATTTAAAGATTGTTCCATAATTCTCAAAAGGAGCAATTAACACAATTCCATCTTCATCTTCAAAAACTTCTTCTACACCAAAATCGATCATTTCAAATTCTAATTCTTCCATATCAACCCCTTCAGGTTTTTGAATTTTAAAATTACAAATATGATCAAACATAAATTCAACAGAACCTTGTGTTCCTAATTGTCCATTACATTTACTAAAGTAAGAACGAACGCTGGCAACTGTACGGTTGTTATTGTTTGTAGAAGTTTCAACTAACATTGCAATTCCATGCGGTCCATAACCTTCAAAAATTACTTCTTTATAGTTTTCTGTATTTTTATCAGATGCTTTTTTGATTGCGCGTTCGATGTTATCTTTCGGCATATTAACCGCTTTGGCATTCTGAATTACCGCACGAAGATGAGAATTTGAATGCGGATCAGGCCCTCCTGCTTTTACTGCCATTACGATATCCTTCCCAATTTTAGTAAACGCTTTAGACATTGCCGCCCAACGTTTCAATTTACGTCCTTTTCTAAATTCAAATGCTCTTCCCATTTATACTTGTTTTAATAGTTGCAAATTTATTCATAATACGAAAAAAATCCAAGAACTATGTCCTGGATTTTTAAGTTGTTATTATTTTAGACTGATTATTTCAATCCGTGGTATTTTAACATCGGTTCAATTGATGGATTTTTACCTCTAAAATTTTTGTACACTTCATTCAAGTTATCCGAATTACCTTGAGAGAAAACTTTATCACGTAAAATTTGACCATTTTCTCTGGTCATTCCTCCATTTTCTAACGTCCATTCGTATGCATCATGATCTAACATTTCTGCCCAAATATAAGCGAAGTAACCTGCTGCATAACCTCCCCCAAAAATATGGCTAAAATACGTAGAACGATAACGTGGCGGAACCTGTGGTAAATTTGTTTTATTCGCTATCAATGCTTGTTTCTCAAATTCATCTACATTCGATATTGTTTGATCTGAAGAAACTGTATGCCAAGACAAATCTAACGATGCTGCAGAAAGTAATTCTGTTAATGTATAACCTTTGTTAAAGTTAGCTGCTTTTTTCATTTTTTCTACTAACGCATCAGGAATTGTAGCACCTGTTTGATAATGTTTTGCGTAGTTTCTTAGTACAGAAGGCTCTGTTACATAATGTTCGTGAAATTGAGATGGGAACTCAACAAAATCTCTCGAAACATTCGTTCCTGATAAGGTTGGGTAAGTTTGATTCGCAAAAAAACCGTGTAAAGCATGTCCAAATTCGTGGAAAGTTGTAACCACATCATCATACGAAATCAACGCAGGTTGACCTTTTGCAGGTTTTGTATAATTACCTACATTATAGATTACAGGTTTTGTCCCGAATAAGTGCGATTGCTCAACGATATTACTCATCCAAGCACCTCCTTGTTTAGAATCTCTTTTGAAATAATCTGTATAGAATAATCCTAATTGTGAACCATCTTCATTAAACAATTCGTACACTTTTACATCTTCGTGCCAAGTTGGAATATCCGTTCGTTTTTTGAATGTAATTCCGTACAATTCTTTAGCCATAAAGAAAAGACCATTTTCTACAACAGACTCTAAAACAAAATAAGATTTCATTGCATTTTCATCTAAGTCATATTTTTCTTTACGCACTTTTTCAGCATAATAATTCCAATCTGCAGCTGATAAAGTATTTGACGAATTTTCTTTTTTTGCTAAAGTTTCAAATTCTAATGCATCTTTTTGCGCCATTGCTGTTGCAGCAGGAATCATTTTATTCAAAAGACCTTTTGCAGCAGTAGGATTTTGTGCCATTTGATCTTGTAAATTCCACTCTGCATAGTTATTAAAACCTAACAATTTAGCTTTCTCCGCACGACTTTTTACCAAAGCTAAAATTGTAGCACGCGTATCATTTTCATCATTTTTTTCTGTTCGAATCCAAGCTGCATCAAATAATTTTTTTCGTGATACTGGATTCGACATATTTTGTAATTCTGGCTGTTGTGTTGTATTTAATAAACTAATCAAATATGTTCCATCTGCTTGTTTGAACGATTCCAAATCAGCTTCGCTTAATCCTGCTAATTCTTCTTTTGTAAAGGTTACACCTCCAGCTTTTGTTCCTTTCAATAATTGATTCGAGAATTTTGTTTCAAGTGAAGCGATTTCTCCATTCAATTTTTTCAATTCGTCTTTCTGCGATAAAGTTAAATTAGCACCAGCCAATTCAAATCGTTGGTAATACACATCTAACAAGCGAGCAGATTCTTTATCTAAGTTCAACGATTTTTTATTTTCGTATAAACTTTTTACACGTTGAAATAATTGATCATTCAAATAAATTGCATCGCTGTGTGCTGCAAATTTAGGAGACATCTCCTCCTCTATTGCTTGCAATGTTTCGTTTGTATTTGCTCCTGTCAATAATCCAAAAACATGACTTACACGAGTTAAAAGTTGTCCCGATTTTTCCATTTCAACCAACGTATTTTCAAAAGTTGGTGCTGCAGGATTCGTTGCAATTTTATTAATTTCAGCTAATTGTTCAGCCATTCCTTGCAATAAAGCAGGTTTGAAATCTTCGTTCTTAATTTTCGTAAAATCAGCTGTTTGGTAAGGCAATTTACTTACCTCGAAAAAAGGATTTGTATCGTTCCACATCGTATTTGTTGACTTTTGACTACAAGAAGTGGCTAAGATTGAAGAACCAACCATCATTCCGTAAAAAAGTTTTTTATTGAACATTTTATATTATTTTAAACTTAACGAAGTTAAAACTTATAACTCAAAGTTTCAAAAATATTAATGTGTAGAAGATTAAAATATGACTTTCAACCTCATTCTCTATGCGTTAAATAATTGATAAAGCTTCTTGAAAAGGTTGATTTATTTTCACCTAAAATAATTACCTTTGAAGAAGAGTGTGGAAGAGATTTCACTCTTTTTTATGACCTTAAAAATCAACAAATTTTGTATTTAGATTTAGAAGAATTAAAATATTTATTAGCCGAAAGTGTAGAGGAATTACCAAATTGGGAATCACATGAAAAACTTTCGCCTCCATATCGTCAAAAATTTGATTTAGAATATGTAAAACGTACCAATCCAAGAAGTGCGTCTGTCATGATCTTATTGTATCAAAATGAATTTGGAGAAATAGAATTTCCTGTAACGATGCGTGTATCGTATGATGGTGCACATTCTCATCAATTTTCTTTACCAGGCGGACAGTTTGAAGAACAAGATATCAGTTTTGATGAAACGGCTATTCGCGAAACGGTAGAAGAATTGGGTGTAGATTATGAAAATATCGAAATTATTCGACAACTGAGTGAGATGTACATTCCGCCAAGTAACTTTTTGGTTTATCCTTATATTGGTATATATCACGGAGAACCATTGTTTAACCCTGATGAACGAGAAGTACAATATGTTGTTCCATTAAATTTGGAAGCTTTTTTGAATGCTGATTACGAGGTTTTTGAAAGAGAATTTTCTGGTCAAGTGGTTGAAATTCCAGGTTACAACATCGGTGATGATGAATATCTTTGGGGTGCAACAGCAATGATTTTAGAAGAATTTAAAGATTATCTAAAAATCCTATTAAATTTGTAAATTAAACAATTAAGAACTCGTGTCTCAAAAAGCAAAGAAAAAGAACGCATTTCGCGATTCATTTGGACATTTATATTTCCTAAAAAGAACATTGATTTTCTTATTGGGATCTTTTACATATAACCGTTACAATGGTTTTAATAAATTAAAAGTTACTGGAACAAAAAACTTAGTCGATTTACCTGCTCAAAATGTATTATTCGTTTCAAATCATCAAACTTATTTTGCAGATGTATTTGCGATGTATCATGTATTTTGTAGTGTGAAAAATGGATTTATTGATACCATCAAAAATCCGATTTATCTACTAAACCCTAAGATTGATTTTTATTACGTTGCTGCAGAAGAAACGATGAAAGATAATCTTTTGACAAAGTTATTCGCGTATACAGGAGCGGTAACAGTGAAAAGAACATGGCGTGCAAAAGGAGAGAATGTAAATCGAAAAGTTGATTTATCAGAAATTAACAATATCGATATCGCCTTGCAAAGTGGTTGGGTTGTAACTTTTCCGCAAGGAACTACAACTGCATTTGCGCCTGGTCGCCGTGGAACTGCGCATTTAATCAAAAAAAATAAACCCATTGTTATTCCAGTTGTAATTGATGGTTTTCGTAGAGCTTTTGATAAAAAAGGTTTGCGCATCAAAAAAAGAGGAATTAATGCAACAATGACTTTTAAAGAACCATTGGATATTGATTACGAAAATGATTCGAGTGATGCTATTATGCAAAAAATAATGAATGCAATTGAACAAGCTCCAGAATTTAATAAAGTTCGACCAATGGACGAAATTCTTGCAGAAAACAGCGAAAAATCATTGGATGATTATCTAAACGAAGATGACGAAGAGTTTGATGATTTCGAAGAAATGGGATACGACGAAGAAAATAAAAAAGACTAAAAGAATACAACATACAAAATGAAAAAAGTTCATTTTATTGCAATTGGCGGAAGTGCTATGCATAATCTGGCAATTGCTTTGCACGAAAAAGGATATCAAGTTACAGGTTCTGATGACGCTATTTTCGAACCTTCGAAAACTCGTTTAGCTCAGCGTGGAATTCTGCCAGAAGAAATGGGATGGTATCCAGAAAAAATCACAGCTGATATCGATGCTGTTATTTTAGGAATGCATGCTCATGCTGATAATCCTGAAATGTTACGTGCACAAGAATTAGGTTTAAAAATCTATTCATATCCAGAATATTTATACGAACAATCAAAAGACAAAACACGTATTGTAATTGGTGGTTCTCATGGAAAAACAACCATTACATCGATGATTTTACATGTTTTGCATTACCACAACATCGATGTTGATTATATGGTCGGTGCACAATTGGATGGTTTTGATGTGATGGTAAAACTAACAGATGACAACGAATTTATGATTATGGAAGGTGACGAATATTTATCATCAGCCTTAGATCGTCGCTCTAAATTTTTGTTGTATCAACCTAATATTGCTTTAATATCTGGGATTGCTTGGGATCACATCAACGTTTTCCCTACGTTTGAAGATTATACTTCTCAATTCTCAAAATTTGTCGATTCTATCGTTAATGGAGGTGCTTTAATCTATAACGAAACAGACGAAGAAGTTGTAAAAGTGGTAGAAGAAACCGAAAAAGCAATTAAGAAGTTTCCGTATCATTTACCACAACACTTTATAGAGAACGGAGTTACATTTATCGAAACAGAAGACGGTCCAATTCCATTGGAAGTTTTTGGTAACCATAATTTAATGAATTTAGAAGGTGCGCGTGCGATTTGTAAACAATTAGGTGTAATGGATGATGATTTCAATGAAGCAATTCAATCTTTCAAAGGTGCATCTAAACGTTTGGAATTAATTAACCGTACCTCTGATTTTGTTGCGTACAAAGATTTTGCACATGCACCAAGTAAAGTAACTTCGGTTACCAATGCGGTAAAAGAACAATATACGGATAAAACTGTTGTAGGTTGTTTGGAAATTCATACGTATTCTTCTTTGAATCCTGAATTTTTAGTACAATACAAAGGCGCTTTAGATAAAGCTGATATCAAAATTGTAATGTATAGCCCTGAGGCTTTAGAAATAAAACGTATGCCAATGATTTCTCCAGAAGATATCAAGAAAGCTTTTGGTGACGATTCTATTTTAGTCTTTACAAATGGGGAGCAATTAAAACAATACATCGAAAGTTTGGATAAAAAAGAGAAGGTCTTTTTGATGATGAGCTCTGGAAACTTTGGTGGAGTTGATTTGAATGAACTATTCAAAGCATAAATAAAAAAAGGAGAACCTGAAATTTCAAGTTCTCCTTTTTTATGAATAATTTAATTTGGTTCATTCCATTAATTTGACACAAATTTTAATCCTATTATCGAACAGATTAAACTTGTTAAAAAGAAAACTCGCCAGAAACTTGCAGGTTCTTTAAAAATAAAAATCCCGACTAAAACAGTTCCCACAGCACCAATTCCTGTCCATACAGCATAAGCTGTTCCTATTGGTAAGGTTTGGGTTGCTTTTACCAGTAAAACCATACTTATGGTTAAGAAGAATAAAAATCCACCATACCATAAATAAGTCTCATTACCAGTCGCTTCCTTAGCTTTTCCTAAGCATGATGCAAAGCCTACTTCGCACAAACCTGCTATCAATAAAATAATCCAATTCATTCTGATAAAAATTAAGACTACAAAAATGTAACCTCAAAATTAATTATTTATACTATTATTTACCGAAACTATCACTAAATTCTACTTGTCCTTTGATGTGAACTTCGCTCCACGTTTTAGAAATTCCGTCAGCACCTTTGTGCAACTCTAAACACGCTTGATTTAAAGCATCCATTGCTTTAGTTGTATTAAAGTCCATTAAATCGACATCGGCTTCGATTGCAAATGTATTATTATCAAAAGATGATTTCACTTCATATTCTTTCGATGTATTATTTAAGGTTAAATTCAAAAATGTTTTTCCTTCTCTAAAGTGTAATTGACCTTTTATTTCACTTGTATTGATCATATTTCCAAACAAAATATCTTTCAATTTTTGATCACGATCAATTTGATCAGAATTTAAAGTCGCAATAGAAGCTAAAATATTTGCGCCTTCTAAAACTTCTTGAGGTGTTTTACCTTCTTCATTTGCATCTTTCACTAAAACGACATCAAATCGTCCTGAAACTGCAACTTTATCAGTTGTTTTATAAGCTGTCCATTCTACTGCAGACTTACGAATTACACCTTCTACGATTTCGGTTGGTTCTTCAACTGTTACTTCAGTTTTAACTTCTTTTTCAACCACATTTTCTTCTGACTTATTTGTACAATTCATCAGCATAACAGACATACAACATACAAGTGCTGTAGATATTTTTTTCATTTCAAACATTTATTGCACAAAAGTACAATAAGCCTACACGAATTCACAATTGATTTTTAACATATTCTAAAAATAGTCTACTTTTGTATCATGATAAAAAATATTTTAAACACTTGTTTGATTATCATTTGCTTACCTTTTATTTTAATCTACGAGATATATTGTTCAGTTTATAAATACAGAAAATAAATTGGTACCTTCGCTTACAAATTTTAAAAATGAGCGAAAGAATAATTGGAATAATGGGTGCTATACCTCAAGAAATAAATGGTGTAGTTAACTTATTATCAAATAAAGAGGAACACGAAATTGGTCAAAGACATTATTATACAGGTGAATTAAATAATCAAAAAGTTGTTGTAGTTTATTCACGAGTTGGTAAAGTTGCAGCAGCTACAACAGTTTCTACCTTAATATTAGAGTTTAAAATTACAGAATTAATTTTTACAGGTGTTGCAGGAGGAATCCATTCTAACGTAAAAATAGGCGATATCGTATTGGGGCAAAGTTTAATTCAACATGACATGAATGCCTCTCCTTTGTTTCCTACTTTTGAAATTCCAATGTTAGGAAAAGCTTATTTCGAAGCCAATCCTTTTCAATTAGAAATAGCAACAACCGCTATATTAGATTTATTAAAAGAACAGCATCTTCACAATGTTATTTCCGAAAAAGATTTGAATAAATTTAATATTCACGAACCTCAGTTACATGTTGGTTTAATAGGATCAGGAGATTTATTTTTCTCGACAACTGCAAAAAAAGAAAAACTTCAACAAAATTTACCCGAAATTCTTTGTGTCGAAATGGAAGGAGCAGCGGTAGCGCAAGTTTGTTATGAATTTGGAATTCCTTTTATCATTATTAGAACAATATCAGACGATGCAGATGATCATTCGACAATGGATTTTAATAGTTTTATAGAGAAAGTTTCGAATGTTTATTCGATCGAAATTATAAAGAATATCATCAAGTAAAAAGTCCTTTTTTTAAAGGGCTCTTTTTGATGCACACATTAATAAAAAAATCATCAATTATTTGATGATTTTGTATTCCAATAATTAAATGGAGTGTGGGGAGAGCAGGATTCGAACCTGCGAAGGTGAAACCAACGGATTTACAGTCCGTCCTCGTTGGCCGCTTGAGTATCTCCCCGCCTAATAATAAAGTATTCTTCAAAAAAGAAGAGCCGATAGAGGGACTCGAACCCACGACCTGCTGATTACAAATCAGCTGCTCTAGCCAGCTGAGCTACATCGGCGATTGTTATTTTTGTTTTAAAAGTAAAATATAAACTTTTTTGGAGCCGATAGAGGGACTCGAACCCACGACCTGCTGATTACAAATCAGCTGCTCTAGCCAGCTGAGCTACATCGGCAATTTTGTGGGGAGAGCAGGATTCGAACCTGCGAAGGTGAAACCAACGGATTTACAGTCCGTCCTCGTTGGCCGCTTGAGTATCTCCCCAACCTATATTTTTGCTGAGCCGATAGAGGGACTCGAACCCACGACCTGCTGATTACAAATCAGCTGCTCTAGCCAGCTGAGCTACATCGGCAAAAATATTTGTTATTTGAATATTTCAAATCGAAAACAAGAATTTAATTTCTCAAGAGAAGTG
Organism: Empedobacter sp. 225-1; assembly: GCF_030328185.1. NCBI lineage: Bacteria > Pseudomonadati > Bacteroidota > Flavobacteriia > Flavobacteriales > Weeksellaceae > Empedobacter > Empedobacter sp. 225-1. The sequence continues at coordinate 39,848 of NZ_JACALO010000016.1, forward strand.
TTGTTCCTTTTTCGTGGTGCAATATTAGGGCAGTTTTTCGAAACTCGCAAATGTTTTTTCAAAAAAAAGAAGAAGTTTTTGATAAATCTTAACTTCAATTTTGATAATCAGAATTTTAGAATTTAAAAAAAATAAACTTTTTTTTTTATAAAAGTAAAAAAGATAATATTCTATTTACATTAGAGTACTTATTTTTGTAGTCAATTCATCATTAATGCATCTTATCATACAAATTTTGCAACTTTTCGGAGCAATTGCGTTGTTCATTTTTGCGATAAAATTATTGAGCGAAAATTTACAGGCCTTATCTGGATCGAATTTTAAACGTACATTAAACAAACTAACCAAAAACAATTTTTCTACAATTGTTACAGGAACTCTTTTTACAACTGCCATACAATCTTCGTCAGCTGCAAGTGTATTTATATTAGGTTTTGTAAACGCAGGTTTGATTAATTTGCGAAAAGCATTTGGATTGATATTAGGTGCAAACATCGGAACAACGCTTACTTTGTGGTTGGTTTATTTTGGATTGAAATTCGATTTAATACAAATTGCCTTGCCTCTGGTATTAATTGCCTTTCCTTTTTATCTATCGAAAAAACGAAATCAACGAAAAATTGGAGGAATTCTGTTTTCACTTTCTCTATTATTTCTATCGTTGTATTTCTTAAAAACATTCTTGCCTTCTATAGAAAGTCATCAAAAATTACAAGAATTTTTACAAGATTTAGCGAACTATGGAATTTTAACAAATTTATTATTCATCTTTTTTGGTGTTTTACTGACCGTTTTGGTTCATTTCTCTTCGGCTTCTATTACAATTGCGATTCTATTAGCAAGTAAAGGTTTACCTATCGAATTAGCAGCAATGATAGTTTTAGGAGCAAATATAGGGACGACTTTTACGGCTCACTTAGTAGCTGCAATCGGTGATAAATACACAAAAGTAGTAGCTGCATTCCATACATTATTTAATATCCTGGTTGCAATTATTTTTATGTTACTTGCAAGTTTCTTATTGAAATTTATAGGTTCGACGATTTCGACAAATATTGCCGTACAACTTATTACTTTTGATACAATTAGTAATTTGGTTGGGGTTGTTTTTCTTACTCCTTTCATTAATAAATTGGCTTTTTATTGTCAGAAAAAATATTTTTCGATCAAGCAAACTGATAATAAATTAGAATTTTATGCCATTCCATTTGGTACAAATTCTGATCTCTATAAAAACGAAGCAAACAAGAAATTGTTAAAACTTGCTTCCACAACTAAACAAACGATTTATACGCTTGGACGAATGATTACGGAAAGTGATGAAGAAAAGATTTTGGTTTTTCGCGAACGTATTTTAGAACTTGAAAAAGAAGGCGATCAGTTGGAACGTGAGGTAAATGAATTTTTAAATGAAATTGCTGATTTAGATTTACCAAACGAAAATACCATTGCTATTCATCAGTTGATAACGCTTTGTCATCATTTGGAAAGTGTGGGTGATATTGCGATTAAAATATCATCTATTCACCGTCGTCGTCGTATGACCAATAGTTATTTCACCCCAAAAATGAGATCTTATTTGGTCGATTTTCAAGATAATTTGGATCAAACGACTCGAATTTTAAATCAAAACCTGAACGAAACACAAGAAGAAGTTTCGATTAAACAAGCCGAATTTATTGAAAAAACAATTAATGCTATTTACAAAGAAGCAGAAACAAATCTGATGAAAACGATCGAAAAAGAAAAGTTAATGACTACAAGTGCGCTTTTCTACAAAGATTTGATTCAGTATTACGAAATTCTTGGCGATCATCTTTATAAAGCGAATACAACAATTGTTAAGCTAAAAAATCAGTAGAAATTTGTAAGTTTGAGTTAAAGTATAACTAATGATTTTTGAATATCAAACCAAAAAAACTTTCGATGAAATAATTGAAAGTTTAAATCAATTTAAAAAATTACAAAACGATAATTTATTTGTATTTATTGAAGAATTTGATTTTCAGAATATAGAATTTGATTCGAATAAAATTATAGTTAATAGAAATAATATCTCACCCTACTCTTTCTTAAATGGTAAAGGTGCAATAGAATATACTTTTCAAAATAAAAATATTATTGAGATAACTTTACAACCTAATAAACTATTTGAAAAGGGAAGAAAATTTAATATTATCGTAAGTATTATTTTCCTTATCATTATAAATCTTTATTCAAGTTATCTTTACAAAGAAATCAAGTATACATTTATAATACTTTCAGTAATAATCATTTTATTACAATTTCTGTTTTTTAAAATTTTAGATCAATTAAATCTCTATTTTTTAAAAATTTATGCAATCAGATTCTATAGAAACTTAGAAAAACAATAGAATTCATAATAAATTCGCACACTTCTTCTCTATTTTGTAATTTTGCAAAATGTTTGATTCAAAGCAAATTTTTAGTATTCAATCCGAAGAAGATTTCCAAAACGTTGCATTGGAAGTTTTCCGTTATCAAGCGCAAGAAAATAAAGTGTACAATAACTTCTTAAACTTCTTGAATGTTGATTATTCTACTGTAAAACACACCAACGAAATTCCTTTTTTACCGATTCAATTTTTTAAGAAATATAATCTTATTTCTGGAAATCGTGCCGTTGAAAAGGTTTTCACAAGTTCAGGAACCACAGGAATGTCAACAAGCAAACATTTGGTGACCGATTTGGCATTGTATCATTACAATTTAGAAAAATGTTTTGAACAGTTTTATGGACCACTTTCTGATTATACAATATTTGCACTTTTACCTTCGTATTTAGAACGTACAGGCTCTTCGTTGATAGATATGGTGGAATATTGGATTGAAAAATCTGGTAGCGATAAAAGCGGATTTTATTTGTATAATCACGATGAATTGTATGAAAATCTTATCGCACACGAGAAAACAGGTAAAAAAGCTATTTTGATTGGTGTTTCGTTCGCCTTGTTAGATTTTGTAGAAAATTATAAAATGAAATTGAAACATACCATCGTGATGGAAACTGGCGGAATGAAAGGTCGTAAAAAAGAAATTACACGCGAAGAATTACATACAATCTTAAAAGATGGTTTTGGAACTAATGAAATTCATTCGGAATATGGAATGACTGAATTGCTTTCGCAAGGGTATTCTCGTGGAGATTTAACGTTTAAATCGCCCAATTGGATGCGAATAATGATTCGCGAAACTGAAGATCCATTAAGCTATGTTGAACAAGGAAAAACTGGTGGCGTAAATGTGATAGATTTAGCCAATTACAATTCGATTAGTTTTATTGCGACTGATGATTTGGGAAAAAAAGTAGCCACAAATCAATTTGAAATTTTAGGACGTTTTGACCATTCTGATGTAAGAGGTTGCAATTTGATGGTGATAGAATCATAAAAAAACGCACTAAAATTTAGTGCGTTTTTTTATTTTTTATTCATTAAAATGACAATATCTTTATTCCTTTCCGCTATTTTAGTTAAAAATTCCGAATATTCTTTTAGTTCCTTACTGCTTATAATTGATTGATTAATCAATAGAATATAGGTAATTACAAACTCATTATTCACAACTTCTATCTGTTGTTTGTATTGTAATTTATTTCCAATGGCTTTAATTTCGTGATTAAATTTATCATATTTTAAAACAAAATCTTTTGGAATTTTAGATTTTAATTGAACAACTTTTTGAAACGGAAAATCTAATTCAACTTGGTATTTTCTTTCTTTTTCAATATTTAAAAAATTAAGCGCATCATTAAACGGAAATTCAAATCCAAAATAGTTGACCATTTTTCCTTTATTCACAAAAATTTTATTTATCGAGCTGTAATTACCTTGATTATTCAAATCCTCTGAAGAATATGTTAGCTCATTGAACATTGGAAAATCATAATTCTTTTGATTTTCTTTGTTAAAATAACCTTTGAATTTATTTAAAGATTTCATTTTAACCTCATCTCCTTTAAACTCTAATTCATTTATCAAATAACTTTCAGATAAGGGAGGTTGAATATTTAGAAATTCATTTGTACTGGTTTCAAGCTTCAAAACAAGTTGATTATAATATTCTGAATATGGAAAAACGACTTTTTCTTTGTAATTATCATCCGTTATTTTCAATATATTTTCATCAAAAAGATAAACTTGATTATCTACAATTGTCATTGTTTGAATATTAGAAATTCTCGAAACAATAGGAAAATCCATAATTAACCTTCCTCTGTTTCTAAAGCTATTAATAACCAAATGCGATTCTAAACCTTTTGATTTCAATAATCGATTAACGAGAACAACGAAATCCAAATTACTTCCAGTTTTAGTTCCTAATAAACCAGTTTTAAAATTCGACATTTTGTCCACATAATTCGTTTCTATAAGCTTAAAATTCTGCTTAACGTAATCCATTACATTTTTATACGTTTCTAATTGCGAATTTCCATTATTAATTTTAATAGCGATTTCATTAAAGTCAACATTTCTTGTATTCGTTGCTATATTTTTAGCAAAAACTGATCGTAATGAAAGCCAGTTCGAAGAAGAAAAAATCGTTCCATGCCAATCTTGTTCAGCTGAATATTGAAAACCGATTGTTTCTTTAAAATCATTAACATTGTATATTTTATCAAACTTTTTTACACTTGCTACATTCTCTATTTCCCATGATTTATTCCCTTTTCGGTTCCCATATTTTTCATTCAACTTTTGCCCAATTAAAAAAAATCTATTATCAAAATCTGTGTGTATCCGAACATCTAATTTTGATTTCAATATTGGATAATCGTTTTGGAAATTCCATGGCGTTGCATATAGATTAGCTGTACGGGTTACTTCAGTTTCATACTCTATAATTGATCCTACTTTTACATTTGGAATCGCATAAATCAGTTGAATTGTATTTTCATCATTTGTTTCTTGTATAATATCTTTCTGATCCAACTTTGACACTACAACCTCACCTCCTATTTTATTATAAACCTGTACTTTATTTATTTTTACACGATTATATTTGTTCGTTGGATTAAAGCTGAATTTTAACACATTTCCTTCAATAGCATCTTGTTTTAAAATCTTTTTACGAACATGTTGTTTGAGAACATATCCATAATTTTTTAATTGCAATTCTCCATATTCTGAAAGGGTCACTGCAGATGCATCTTGTTCAAACGGAACAATGTTATAATTATATTCTTCTTCTGATATTTTGCCAAATTCTAATTTAGTTGATTGAGAAAAAGCAAATTGACAAAGCAAAAAACTTAAAACAAAATAAATTTTATTATTCATACATCGTGTTAATTGATTAAATATACAAAAAATAGCACTGAAATCTCAGTGCTATTTAGTTAGTTCTTTTTCATTAAAATTTCTTTTAGAGATGCTGTTTTTACTTTCTCAAAAAATTGTTTTAACTCGTTGTATTTTTCTGCTTCGTATACGCCTTCTGGTAACAAAAATTGAATGGCTATAATCAACTGTCCGTCTTTTATTTTTGCCTCTTGATAATATTCTAAATTAAGTTCTATTTTATGATGAGTTTTGTAATTTTCATCAATCACAACTTCGTAACCTGCTGGTATTTTAGACTTAACCTGGATGTTAAATAAATACGGGTAATTAAATTCTATTTTGCGTTGACGATTTGTATCTTCAAAAGTATATTGTTTCAAAAACTCGCGCAAAGGATTAATAAATGTGTAAAATGCAGCATTTGGAGTTTTAGTTTTAGATTTATATGATTTGACATAAGAATCGGTCTCAAAAATCAATTTATCACTTGATTCTTCATCCAAACGCATTTCTAAAGATTCTGTTACAAATCGATTCAATACATTCTTTTCTTCTGCATTTTCATCATAAAAATATCCATTAAATTTATCTTTTCTATACAAAACTAAATTTCCATTGTTCAAGAAATCATATTTTATCGAAGATTCGTAATAAGACAATTTCTGATTTAATTTCACAAATGAAGGCTCACCTTTTTTAATTACAACACCATGATAATTAAACACATCTAATGGACCAAATTCGATTTGCTCTTTATTTAATTTTGAAGCATCTAAAATAACATTTGCAGTTCCATTATTCAATTTCACAACTGTCACAACAGAATTAAATTGATTAACAAATGGATAAGAAAATAAAATTTGTCCATGATGACGAGAACTGAACAAAACCAATGATGTTTCGAAACCTTTTGCCGTTAAAATTTCGTTTAATAATAAATTCATATCCGCGGTAGAACCTGCTTTCTCCTTCAATAATGTTCTATTGGAACGAGATGGAATTATTCCATAAAATCTGTTCCATTTTACATTAGCATCAATATATTCGATCACATTTCGCAAAGTTTCGACTTCATCTTTTCCATTAGGAATTTTTTGGGCAATTTCTCTAATTGCAGATGGATTTCTGTAGTTTTCGTACTGTGAATTAATATCTTGAATCAAGTCTTGCCAAGCATTCAATGTTGTTTTTTTAGCTCCATCTGTATGATAATTATCTGCCTGAAGTTTAATACGTTCACTTTGATCCTCAGGATTATAAACGTATTTTAATTGATTATAACTCTGAATATTATTCAAACTCCATTCAGATGAACTTGATTTATTTTTATATTTTTCATTTAAAGCATCTCCAATTGTAATAATTGAATAAGCGCTATAAGCTTTATTAATCAATCTGAATTTACTTGAAAGTGTAGGAATATCATGTTGGAAATTCCATGCGTCGATAGAAAAATTATGTTCGCTTCCTTTTACATAAGTGTACTCGATAATAGAACCAACTTTTACATTTGGAAACGTAAATCGTTTTGCAGAATACAATTCATTCAAAGAAATGTCAAAAATTTCTTTCTCATCAATTGGTATTACCTGCTCTATTCCATTTGAGATATTTATAGTATTTCCTTTGATTCCTGTAATAGATTCTTGTTTATTTTTACTATAATAATTCAATTGTATATTGGCTTGATCAACGCCTTTTTCGGTAAGGATTTTTATTCTACGCTTTACAGTCAAATAATAATTAGATTGTATCAAATCCATTTTTCCTTCTTCGGAAAGGATAACAGCATCTGCATCTTTTTCGAACGGTGCCTGATTAAACGCTATTTCTTGCTGAGAAATTTTTCCTAATTTGAACTCTTTATTTTGAGCGTTAGAAAAGATTGTAAGTAGTAGAAAAAATAAAGTAAATATAATTTTCATGAGGATTATTTAAGATTACAAAAATACATTTTACAACATATTATATGGTTTAATTTCTTTAAAATTTTTAACAACTTTACACTAAATCATTAAAAGCTTTCTCCAACGTAGGAAATTGAAATGTAAACCCTGTTTCTTCTATTTTGTTTGCATCAATTCGCGAACCTTTTAAAACCAAATCACTCATTTCTCCTAATGTTAATCTCATCACAAAACCTGGAATATTTGGAAGAAAAAATGGTTTATTTAGTTTTTTAGCTAACGTACGATTGAAAGTTGAATGATCGCTATTTTCTGGTGCAGATGCATTAAAACTTCCTTTTATATTTTCATTCTCTACTGCTTGAGCATAAATCTGCAACAAATCTTCGATATGTATCCAAGGCATCCATTGCTTTCCATCACCAAGATTAGCGCCTACACCTAATTGAATTGGTTTTTTCAATAGTTTGAAACCTTCTCCATTTTTTGCCAAAACCAAAGCTGTTCTTAAACAAACCACTCTCGCTCCTATTTCCTCAAATTGGTAAGCCGCATTTTCCCATGCTACACAAACTTTTGCTAAAAAATCGGTATTTGGTTCATCTGATTCTTTAAAAATTTTGTCTGAAGTAATTTGTCCATAATAAGCACTTCCTGAAGCTGAAATGAAAAATTTTAGATTAACATCAAGTTTATTCACATACTCAAAAAGTAAATTTGCTGTATCAACTCTACTTGATAAAATTTCTTCTTTATACCTTTTTGTCCACCTTTTAGCGATTAAACATCCAGCCAAATGAATAATTCCGTCTAAATTATCAAAAACCTTTTCATCAATTTTATTTTTATCCCAATGATAAAAAGGATACTCAACATTTTTCTCTCTTGTTAAAATCCGTACTTGATGTCCTTTCTCAATTAAAATTTTCGCTAATTCTGAACCAATTAAACCACTTCCACCAGTTAAGAGAATATTCATACTATTTTTTTTCCTAATTTAGCTCATTCCAAAATATAAACCAATGTTCAAAGGTCGATTTCCTTACCTCAAAAAAATGGGTGCGGATGAAGAAAAGAAATTGAAACAAAAAATCTTCGATATAATTTTTGAAGCCGATACACCTTATGGTAAACTTTTCGACATTTCGTTATTATTTTTAATCTTAACGAGTGTTGGATTGGTAATGTTAGAATCTATTCCAGCTATTAATGCAAGACATCATACGGTTTTAATTACACTCGAATGGATTTTAACTTGTTTATTTACACTTGAATATTTGTTGCGAATTTATTGCGTAAAAAATCGTTGGCGATACATTTTTAGTTTTTATGGAGTCATTGATTTATTATCAATTTTACCATTTTATCTGGGATTATTCCTACCAACAAGCAAATATTTGGCGAGTATCCGAATTTTACGTTTACTACGTATTTTCAGAATTTTTAATCTAACTCGATTTACTCGAGGAAGAAATGTATTGGTTCTTGGTTTAAAAGAAAGTAAAGATAAAATCATCGTTTTTTTATCTTTTGTCCTTTTAATAGTTGTGGTTATTGGTTCAATTATGTATATGGTTGAGCATGATCATCCCGAATCTGGTTTTACAAGTATTCCGATTAGTATTTATTGGGCAATCGTCACCTTAACAACAGTTGGTTATGGCGATATTTCTCCAGTTACTGGATTAGGTCAATTTTTAGCTTCTGTTGTTATGATTATAGGTTATGGTGTTATTGCTGTTCCTACAAGTATCGTGACAATGGAAATGAACAAAGCATCAAAAACCAAAGACGATATTCCCAATAATACGGAGCGTTGTAGAAATTGTGGAGATGATTATCATCTTGATGGATCGGTCTATTGCAAAACGTGCGGACACAAATTAAATGAGCATTAAGATTTATCCAAATTAATAAAACGATTACTGTCGATATGATGGATATCTTCATAGTTTTTGGTATAATTAATCGACATATTCAATTCGTAACCAACTAACATCAAAATCACATTGATGTAAACAAAAATCATCATAATCATTACTAATCCAAGTGATCCATAAAGCAAATCAATATTGGTAAAATAACTTAAGTACGAATTAAAACCTATTACAGTTAACAAGAACAAGACTGATGTTAACAATGCACCTGGCAATACTGTACTTCTTGACTTTTTATGGTTTGGACCAAAATAGTACAACATACACATCGAGACAAAATAGAAAATAAATACGGAAAAATAATTGATAAGATAAGAAAACTGACCAAGTTTACTCAAAAAAGAAACGTTTGTTAAATACTTCCAAATAATAGATGTTGAGTAAGATAAAAAAACTTGTAAGACTATAAATACAGTAAAAAACAATGTCAATATAATCGAAATCACTCTCGATTTTGAATTTTTTCGTTTGACATAGACATCTTGATACGATACATTAAATCCATTAATAATTCCTTGTATTCCGTTAGATGACATAAAAATTGTAATCAAAATCAACAGATAATTTACTTTTCGTTTGCCTTGTAAAGCTGTCGTTTTATCGATATACGAAATCACTTCATTACTCACGTGTTTGGGTAAAATTTGCGGTAAAAATTGTGTAAAAAGTAATTCTTTTATATCGCCATAATAAGTCAAATGAGGTAAAACACTAAACAAAAAAAGTAGAAATGGAAACATACTAAAAAATAAGATCCACGAAACGGCTGCCGAACGCAACGGAAAATTCCCTTTCATGACGCGAATCCAAAAAACTCTCAAGAAATCATATACCGTGATGTCTGTATTTTTGTTCATCAATTTTGTTTTCGACCAATCTCGAAAATAATTTATTCCTGTATATGTTTTAAAATCTTGTAGAATGCGCATATTTTTGTCTCAATAAATAATTTTGAATGAATATTACGACCATTTGTATCGGTAAAACAGACGAAAAAGCCATCGAAATGCTATTACAAAAGTATGAAAATCGATTGCCTTCGCATATTAATTATCAAAGAATTGAAATTCCTGACATCAAAAATCGTAAAAATTTGTCCGAAATTCAACAAAAACAAAAAGAAGCTGAACAAATTTTGAGCAAAATAGTAAATACAGACTTTGTTATTATTTTAGATGAAAAAGGAAAACAACCAACTTCGAAGCAATTTGCAGATAATATTCAAAATTATATGAATCAAGCGGTCAAAAATTTAGTCTTTGTGATTGGTGGTCCTTATGGTTTCGATGAATCTGTTTACAACCGTGGAAACAAGAAAATGTCTTTATCCAATATGACATTTACGCATCAAATGGTTCGCCTATTTTTAACAGAACAAATTTATCGCGGATTTAGTATCTTGCAAGGTAAACCTTATCACCATGAATAAGACATCTCCTTTTGAAGAAATAGTTCAAAAAAATGAAAACAAATTGAGTTTTGGAATCGGAAAAGCAATTTTATATAGTGCCGTCGCAGTAATTATAATGCAATTTGCTGGCGGAATTATCTCTATTCCTGCAATCTTTTACCAACCACTTAATCACGTTCTTTTACCATTAGGCTTTTTGGCTGGAACAGTATCTGCAATTGTTATTTTATTGATGCTAACGCAAACAAAGTTTACGACAATTTTACAAGCGATTAAACATCCTTTTACCGCCATTCAACTTATTCTCTCTATTGCTTGTTGGCTATTTCTTTTGCCTTTGGCAGAAGTTTTTACAAGTTTAATTCCTACAACTGGTCCTTTAGAAGATATTTATAAAATCTTTCAAAGTTCTTTCGAAATGATGTTAGATTATAAAATCGCAGGATTTATTATGGTATGTCTTTTTGCACCAATTTTCGAAGAAATTATTTTTAGAGGAATTATTCTGAAAGGAATGCTAAATTATAAGGTCAATGCAACAATTGCAATTTTAATAAACGGTTTTGTCTTTGGAATGGCTCATATGAATCCATGGCAATTTATTGGTGCAGGGCTTTTAGGAATCATTTTTGGCATTGTTTACCATCGTACAAAATCATTGTTTTTACCCATTCTATTGCATTTCCTAAATAATACTCTTTCCTATTCGTTGATGCTGATACAAGGCGATATGGAAGGCGAAGTTTTTGCGCATAGAGATTATTTATTAATTGGTGGAATGACACTGATTGGAATTTTATCGGTGTTTTTATTAATGAAACAAACAGAACAAAAAACAATATAAAATGGAATTAATTTTTGCCACACATAACAACAATAAAGTAAAAGAAGTTACTAAAATGTTACCCTCTTACTTGTCGATGAAATCTTTGACAGCGATTGATTTCTTTGAAGAAATCGAAGAAACAGGGAAAACTTTCGAAGAAAATGCCTTGCTAAAAGCTAAAACTATCTTTAATAAAACAGGAAAAAATGTTTTTGCAGATGATTCAGGATTGGTTATCGAGGCTTTGGACGGAGCACCTGGAGTTTATTCAGCTCGATATGCTGGAACTGGAAAAGATGAAGATAATATTGCAAAAGCTTTGAAAGAATTAGATGGAAAAACAAACCGAAAAGCTTACTTTATTTCTATTTTCTGTTTAATTTTGAATGGAAAGGAATATTTTTTCGAAGGTCGTGTAAATGGAACAATTGCAACCGAAATTATGGGTAACAATGGTTTTGGTTACGATCCTATTTTTATTCCAGATGGTTTTTCAAAATCATTTGCTCAAATGACTCCTGAAGAAAAAAACGCAATTAGTCATAGAGGAAAAGCCATCGAAAAATTAAACGATTTTTTAACTAATCTAAACGTAAATTGAGTTTACAACTAACTATATTAGGATTTAATTCGGCGTTACCAACTGCTTATACGCATCCTACCGCTCAATTATTAAATATTGCAGAACGCTATTTTTTAATTGATTGTGGAGAAGGAACTCAAGTTCAGTTGCGAAAAGCAAAAGCTAAATTTAACCGAATTAATCACATTTTTATATCGCATTTGCATGGCGATCACGTTTTTGGTTTGATCGGATTAATTTCTACACTTCAATTACTTGGTCGCGATATGCCCTTGCATATTCATGGTCCAAAAGGAATCGAAGAATTTATTACCACACAATTACGCTTAACAGAGTCTAACAATTCATTCGAAATTATTTTTAATGAATTACATACAAAAGAATCTGTTTTAGTATTTGAAGATGATAAAGTCGAAGTTTTTTCAATTCCGCTTAATCACCGTGTTTACACGAATGGATATCTTTTTCGAGAAAAGCCAAAACCTCGAAAATTGAATATGGATACCATTGAAGAATTTTCAGAAATCGAGATTTGTGATTATCAAAATTTAAAAAATGGTAGGGATTTTACGTTAGAATCTGGAGAAATCATTCCGAATGATTATTTAACGTTCGATGCGCAAAAATCGTTGAGTTATGCCTTTTGTTCTGATACTAAATATAAGCCTGATATTGTTCCTATTATCAAAGAAGTAGACTTGTTGTATCATGAATCAACTTTCTTACACGAATTGAAAGATTTGGCTATCTATACAGGACATACAACGGCAAAAGAAGCTGGAATGATTGCGAAACAAGCCAATGTAAAAAAATTAATTTTAGGCCATTTTTCTAATCGCTACCATGATTATAAACCTTTGTTAATCGAAGCACAACAAGAGTTTCCAAACACAGTTTTACCCGAATTATTGAAAACCATCAAAATCGATAGTTAATAAAATAAAAAGTCCTCAATAAAATAACTATTGAGGACTTTCTTTATGAAATAACTTCTATTAAACTACCTTTTTCTTCATCTTTTGTAATTTGTAAAGCGACTGGAATTCGATCTTTCAACTCATCAACATGTGAAATAATTCCAACAATTCTGTTTTCTTTTTGCAGACTCATCAACGTTTCAAACACAATATTTACAGCGTCTGCATCTTGTGTTCCAAAACCCTCGTCAATAAAAAAGAAATTCTTATCTGACTTCGCATTCGTTTGTACACTTTCTGCCAAAGCCAAAGCCAAACTCAATGAAACTTGAAAAGATTGTCCTCCAGAGAGTGTTTTCACACTTCTCGAACGACCTTCATTCAAATAATCTATAATCTCAAAATCATTGTTGTCATTCATCTGTAAACTCAATTGATTTTTGGTCATTCGATGAAAACGAACATTTGCATTATCACACAGTTGTTTCAAATAAATTGACGATACATATTGTACAAAACCCGCAGAATTAAACAAATTTCGCATCGTTTGTAAATTTGTAGCACGCTTCTGCAACTTCTCTAATTCGATTAATAAATCTTTCTTTTCGGCATAGGATTTTGTCAATCGTTCAATTTCAGTTTTGGTTTTAGTTACAATTTCAGCAGTTTCCTTCAACTGTTTTGTAATTAAATTTAACTGTTCTTCTTGCGTTTTAAATACCATTTCATCAAAAGAAACTTCAGCTAATTTTTGTTCTAATTCTTGGATAGAACTTCTTAATGTTTCAAATAAAATCCTAAAATCTTCTAATTCTTTACGGATTTGAACCACATTCAACTGTTGATTTAAAACTTGCTTAACAACTTCTATCGATTGAAGCTGATGAACTTCTAACGCTTTATCAATTTGATGTTGATGTTGTTTTAATTCTTCATTCAATTCAATAATCTGTTTATCAATCAATTCAATTGATGTTTTTTGAGAAACTAATTTTAGATTTAAAGTGTTTAAATTTTCTGTAAATTGCTGATAATCATGTTCAACTTTAATGTTCTTAGATTTTAAATCAATTAAATCTTGTTGAACAGTTTCATTAGATTGTTGTTGAAAATCATCAAATTTCAAAACTTTTAAATTCAGTTTATTTTGTTTTATTTGAGAAGCTTTTTCTGCTTCCTCTACTCTAAATTTTTCTAAAAACTGTTTATATTTCGTCAAATTCTGACGTTCTTTCTCCAAAGATTCACGAAGTTTATCAAGTTCATTATTTTTATCTGTAATGGTTTGTTCCAACAAAATAGCAGCTTTCTTTTTTTCTTCAAAAGAGGTTCTATTTTTTGGATCAAAATCTTTCCAATTAAACAAATTCAAATGTTTTTCTTGTTGAATTTTCAACTCATTCAAAACCTGATTTTCTTGCGCTATTTGCTTTTCAATAAACTGTTTTTGATCTACAATTTTCTGAACTTCATTTTGCTTTTTTTGCAATGCTTTCACCTCATCATCCAACTGCGACAACTTGGTATTAACCGCACTTAATTTTGAAGTTACATCATCAACCTCAACTATATTTGGATGTTCCAAAGCTCCACATAACGGACAAGCTTCACCATCATGCAAATTATGGGCATAATGAGCCAATTTCTGCTGAACTTCTATGTCATTTTTCTGTTTTTCTAATGATTTTTTGGTTAATTCTAATTGATCAAAAGTGGAATTAAACCAATTTTCGGACGTAGAAATATCTATATTTTGTTCTTTTAACTGAAATTCGAAACTATTAATTTGTTGATGCTGACTTTCAATTTTTAAGTGTTGTTTTTCTATTGATTGATCTAAATTTTGGTGATGAACAAACCAATTTTCTACTTCTATCAATGTTTTCGAATCAATTTTTTTTGCCGAAAATGTTTTTAATTCTTTTTCGGATAGTTTGATTGATTCTTCTATTTTTTGCTCTCTTTGCTGAACTTCTTCAACTTCTTTTAAACCTTTTGCAGTTCGTTCTTTTAGTTTTTCAATTTCCTGAGAAAAAGCCAAAATCTGAACAATTAGTTCTAAATCCGATTCCTCTTTTCGCTTTGTTGGCAAAGCTTCGTAATTCGATTTAATTAAATCAAGTTGAGTTGAAACTTCTTTGATTTGATTTTCGATTAAAGCCAATTGTTTTTGTTGCGCTTCGACAGAATTCGACTTTTCTACAAGTTGTTTTTCAACTTGATTTTGACGTTCTAAAACTTGATGAAAAGCATTAAAAATCAATTCAAAATGATCCATTTCAACTTTACGTTGATCCATTTCAACTTTTTGAGCAGTAACTTTTTCGAAATCAATTTTCTTTTGTTTCAAATTCTCAAAATCTAATTTCAATACTTTCAGACGTTGAAACGATTCATTGATATGATGATACTCTTCCTGAACTTGATTGTTTAAATTCGTTTGTTCGATTAAATTTTGTTCAAGTTCTTTTATTTTTTCTTCTGAAATTTCCTCAAAACCTGATAATTTTCCTTCTAATTGATTGAGATTCGTTAAATTTTTGGCATTTAATGTCGAAACTTTGTCCTGTAAATCATAACGATGAAGACCAAAAATTTCTTTCATCATTTGAGTACGATCTTTTGCGCCCAATTCGATAAATTCCTTGAATTGTCCTTGCGGAATAATAATTGTACGTTTAAAATTTTCGTAACTCAAACCAATTATTTCTTCAGCTTTCGAATGGTTTAGAGGAATCCATTCTCCCTCTTTATGTTCGTAAAAAACAACTGTCGGTGATTTAACATCTTCAAAACGTTTGGAATTTCGTTTGAATTCTCTTGTTGCTCTGAATAATTTTTGTTCGAAATTATAGAAATCAAACTCGATATAAGCCAAGTTCGATTTCAGGTTCATCATATTGTATGCGCGTTTATCTTTAGAGTTTAAACGTTCTGTTTCGCCATACAACACATACATAATCGCCTCTAAAATAGACGATTTTCCAGAACCTACATTCCCGAATATTCCGAATAATCCTGCTTCAGTCAAATTAGAAAAATCAATCGTTTGACGTTCTTGATAGGAATAAAGTCCTTCTATGGTTAATTTTACTGGAATCATTTTTTATGTTTAAGATTGAGATTAAGGATAAGATTTCTTGATATCATAATATAGCTTCAGCAAATTCAATTTAACTATTCAAAATTTCATTAAACAAGTCTTTCATTTCGTCGTTTGGTTCTTGGTTGCCATTCTTCGATTTAAAATAATCAACAAACAATTCTTTTATATCTTTTGTTTGATCTGCAAATTTATATTCAACCGTTTCTATGGCTTGATTTTTTACTTTTGGAATCAAATGAATAATTCCACTATGGGATTGATAAATCAATTTTCGGTCTTCTGCTTTCAGAAACGTATCACTTTCTAAGGTTAATTCAACCAACGCATTTTGATGATTGTTTAACCATTCAACCGCATTATTTACCTCATCAAACGTTTTACGAATAAGCGGTTTTCCGTTTTTTAATTCAATTTGATGATACGAAACATTTTCATTTGGTTGTGCTTCGATAATCGAAACATATTTCGTTTGTCCAGCTTCCGAAAAACTATAGCACAATGGCGAAGAACTGTAAATGACAGGTTTTTCTCGTGTTCCGATATTCTTAAAACCGTGCAAATGCCCCAAAGCTGTATATTGAATTTGAGGTGGAATTGCTTCAGAAAAAATCATATCAGCATTACCAATTTTAATTGGTTTTTCACCTTCAGGTTCCTCTAAAATTTCAGCACCTCTTTGGTTCATATACAAATGCGCCATCAATAAATTGACTCCATTTTTATCGCAATGATTATCTGCAATCGTTTTCCAATTAATTGCTAAAATTTCATTTAATGCATCTTCTTTGTTTTCACCCAAATATTGTTTCAGACGAATTTCATTCGCATAAGGTGTATGTAAAATTCGAACAGGAAAATCATAATTATTTAATTTCAATTCAATCATTCCTTCGATAGATTTAGAAATTTTAAAATCATTTAGTTCAAATTCCTGAACTTTCGCGTTGGGATGACCTATCAAAATAATTCCACATTCGCGTGCCAAAGGATCTGGAGCGTCTATTAAATTTGGCGAATCGTGATTTCCAGAAATCGCTACAACAGGACGTTTTCCATTATTCGAAAGTCGTTTTAACGTTTTATAAAATAATTCTACAGCTTCTACACTTGGATTAAAATTATCGAATAAATCACCTGCAATTAAGACAAGATCTACCTGTTCTTGCTCTGCAATTTCGACAATCTCATTCATCACTAAAATTTGTTCTTCTAAACGTGAAAAACTATCTAATTTTTTACCCAAATGCCAATCGGCTGTATGTAAAATTCTCATCATTATTCTTCCTTTTCTGGTTTCGTTTTATCGTTAAATTGTTGATTAATTTCTTTTAGTCGAGCTTTACGTTCAGCTTCGGCATCTTGTACTTTTCGTTTTTTTTGGTATAATTTTTTTTTATGTGCTTTTTTATTGGCATCTGTATTTCGACTCATATTATTTTGTTCTAAAATTATACTTTATCTACGACAAAATATGTCGCAAAGTTAATTGAAATCTGAAAGAATTGTCAATCATTTATTCAATTAAGTTAGAATTATTAACTTGGTTGGAAAGTAATCGAATTTATTAATTTTAAAACATTTAGTAATGGGAAAAGGCGATAAAAAATCGAGAAGAGGAAAAATTGTAAATGGCTCTTATGGTGTAAAACGTCCGAGACATAAGTATTCTTATGAGGAAGATATAGTTGAAGAAAAAACTACCCAAAAAGCTAAAAAGTAATTTTTGAAGCTGAAAATCAATCATGATTTTCAGCTTTTTTTATGGGATAATTCGATTTCAGAATTCATATAATTTATAGAATATATTGAGGTAAACTTCTTTTTTAAATGATTATGTTTTAGCTTTGAAGCCTTATAATTGGTAGGTTTAGGTAGTATGAGACATAATGATTTGGAAATTAACCGTTTGATTGAACGATTGGAATCTTTAGGAATTTTGGTCGAAAAAGTTGAGAGTTCTGGTTTTGGTAGTATGTTGAATTTTGAGATGACGTATCAACTTCCAAATGAAGATATTTCACAGAGCATTCACTTCAGAAGATATGATATTCAAGATGTTTTTTTACATTTTAAGAATACTGCTAACCAAAAAGGAAAATTACTTTTTGTTGATTTATAAAAAAAACCACTCAAAAATTGAGTGGTTTTAAAAATACTTTATTTTAAAATATATTATAACCTAATACAAATGAAATCGTAGAATATTTTGTGTTCCAATATACGTAATCAAATATATTTCTCTCAGTTAAAATTCTTAATTCAATATTAAATTTACTATTATAATCATAACCTAAACCAAAAGCAAAGTTTCTTCTTGAATTAACTTCCATTTCTCTATATGTTTTTCCTCCTCTACTAAATTGAACAGACGAGTTAAAATCAAAATTAAACATGTATTGAGCATTCGCAAAAATTTTAGATTTTTCATTAATGAAAAAATAATGTCTAAAACCAACTGGAAGTTCTACAACTTGGTATTTCACAAATACTTTATCCTCTTGACTGTTTATATTATCTATTTTACTTTTATAAGATTGAAATGACGGTTCTATAATTACACTCCATTTTTTCTTATTAAATGGTAAAATAAATTCGGCTTCTATACCAATACCAGCTCCTAGTTTGTTCTCGAAATTAAATGCTTCATAGTTATCTTTCAAACTTAATTTTGAACTATTTAAACGAGGTCTAACCCATAGATTAAAATCTACTTTTTTAGATTTAGAATCTGAATTATATACAATATCAGAACCTTTACATTGATTAATTTCTGTAAATAATTTTACTAATTCAGTTTCTCTATAATTCACTTTTTTTATTCTATCATTAGAAATTGTTTCACACTTGAAGCTCTGTGCAATCTGTCCTTTATAACTTCTATTATAAGCAAATTGATTTGTTGTAACTTCATATTTCTTATATATTAATTGTTCAATTTCACCATTGTTTTTTTTATAAAAGAATCTTTTCAAATTATAATCTACATAATCGTATAAAGAAGCTTCTCCTTCTATCAAAACTTTTAGAAACAATGTTTCTTCCTTAAATTCAGGCTCTTGAATAGAACTAATTTTAGCTAAATCTTCTGAAGACCTATCAATCTTAACATCTACTCTTACATATTTTGATTGATTATCAACGCCAAATTCTTTTATTTGATTTATCGTTGCAATCTCAATTTTAGAAGTTTCATCATTTTTATATTCTATTGATTTTGGATTATTTAACCAATCAATATTTTTAATTAATACATCTTGTCTTTGATTATTATTATCAATAATATAACCTTGTTCAAAACGAATTTGGGCATGAATACTTATAGTGAATAAGAATATGAAAATTGTCTTTAGTAATTTCATAAATAATTATTTAGTGTTAATGTTACGAATATAAACAAAAAAAACCACTCAAAATTGAGTGGTTTCAAAAATACTATATTGTAAATTATATCTGTTGATACATAAAGTTTTCACCAAGATAAACACGACGAACATCTTCGTCATTTGCTAATTCTTCTGGCGAACCTTCTTTTAGGATTTTACCTTCGAACATGATATAGGTTTTATCAGTAATTGCTAATGTTTGCGAGACATTGTGGTCAGTAATTAAAATTCCAATATTCTTTTCTTTCAATGAACGGACAATCTTCTGAATATCCTCTACTGCAATAGGGTCAACTCCAGCAAAAGGTTCATCTAACAAGATAAAATTTGGTTCTGTCGCCAAACAACGTGCAATTTCGCAACGACGACGCTCACCTCCAGAAAGTAAATCTCCACGGTTTTTACGCACGTGTTCTAACGAAAACTCTTCAATCAGCGCATCGGTACGCATTTGTTGTTCTTTTTTCGAATGTTTAGTGAATTGTAAAACGGATTTGATGTTGTCTTCTACAGAAAGTTTGCGAAAAACAGATGCTTCTTGCGCTAAATATCCAATTCCTTTCTGTGCACGTCTGTACATTGCATCGCTTGTAATATCTTGTTTATCTAAAAAAACTTTTCCTTGCGTGGCTTTTACCAAACCAACAATCATATAAAAAGAAGTGGTCTTACCAGCACCATTTGGTCCTAATAATCCAATAATTTCTCCTTGTTCTACTTGAAAAGACACATTTTTCACAACGTGTTTTTTACCGTAATCTTTTACTAAATTCTGACCTTTTAATACAATTCCCATATCGCTTCAAAGATAGGATTTTTGTTATTTAATCGAGTTAATAATATCATATTTTGTAATGATATGATATTTCCCATTTTCTAATTCTATTAAAACCGCTTGATTATCCTTAGTAATTAACTTCGAAACTTCTTCGATAGATGTTCCAGCTTTTACAATAGGGTAAGGTTCTCCCATGATTTCGTGAATAGGTTTTTCAGCAACATTTCTGTCTTCTAAAAATGCTTGAAACAAATCTGATTCGTCCAAAGATCCAACAATTCCATTCACATCCATTACAGGAATTTGAGAAATTTTGAAACGACGCATACGATCAATTGCATGAGATGCCAATTCTTCTGTACGAACTGTTACCAATGGTTTATCGACATGTTCTTTAATTAAATCTACAGCAGTTTTAATCTCTTCGTCCAAATATCCTCTATCACGCATCCAATCATCATTAAAGATTTTTCCAACATAACGAGAACCTGAATCATGGAATAATACAACAACAACGTCATCTGGTCCGAATTCGTCTTTCATTTGTAACAATCCTTTAATTGCAGACCCCGAAGACATTCCGACAAACAAACCTTCTTCTAAAGCTAAACGACGCGTATAAACCGCCGCATCTTTATCTGTCACTTTTGTAAATCCATCAATAATATCAAAATCAACATTTTCTGGTAAAATATCTTCACCAATTCCTTCTGTTACATAAGAATACACTTCATTTTCATCGAAAACTCCAGTTTCTTTGTATTTTTTGAAAACTGACCCATAGGTATCAACTCCCCAAATTTTGATGTTTGGATTTTTTTCTTTTAAATATTTTCCTACTCCAGAAATAGTTCCTCCAGTTCCTACTCCTACAATAAAATGCGTAACCTTTCCTTCTGTTTGTTCCCAAATTTCTGGTCCAGTTTGCTCATAATTTGCTTGTGTATTCGATGGATTATCGTACTGATTGACATACCAACCATTTGGTGTTTCTTTTGCCAAACGCTTCGAAACAGAATAATAAGAACGTGGATCATCTGGCTCGACATCCGTAGGACAAACCACAACTTTTGCACCAACAGCGCGCAAAATATCCATTTTCTCTTTTGATTGTTTGTCTGTAATCACACAAATTAATTTATAACCTTTGATTACTGCAGCCAATGCCAATCCCATTCCAGTATTACCAGAAGTTCCTTCGATAATAGTTCCTCCAGGAACCAAACGACCGTCTTTCTCTGCATCTTCTACCATTTTCAATGCCATACGATCTTTACATGAATGACCTGGATTGAAATATTCAACCTTTGCTAAAACAGTACATGGTAAATCTTTTGTTATCTTATTAATTTTAACCAAAGGCGTGTTTCCTATGGTTTCTAAAATATTATTTGCGTATTTCATTTTTTTCTGATTTTAAAATTAAATGGTTAATTTTTATCTAAAATTAATTGCTTTAGCCGGAGTAATTTTAGATATCATGTACGAAGGCAAAAGTAATACAATTGCACAAACTAATAAAGCTCCAGCATTTAATAATATAATTGTTCCAAAATCTAAATAGACTGGAGCAGTCGATAAATAATAATTTTCTGCAGGAAGTTGGATGATTTCGAAATGTTTTTGAGCTAACAACAAACCAAGCCCTATTACATTACCAGCAATCAATCCAGGTAACATAATAAATAAGGCGTAATTGATGAATAACTTTCGGATACGCCAATTAGTTGCTCCAAATGCTTTTAAAATTCCTATCGAATGTGTTCGTTCTAATATTAAAATCAATAAAACCATCACCATATTGATGACAACAACAAAAAGCATAATAAAGACAATAATGACAATATTCTTATCAAAAATGGTGATCCAATCGTTAATCTGAGCAAAAGAAGCAGTTGCCGATTCTGCATACAAGTTATATGGTATTTTCGCTTGAACTAATTTTGCAACAGGATCAATATTTTCTACATCGTTCACAAATAACTCAAAACCACCAACAGTTGCCGAATCCCAACGATTCAGGCGCTGTACATGCTTGATATCTCCAAACATGATTTGATCATCAAAATTTTTGATATCTGTTTTAAACAATCCAGAAATGGTAAATCGACGATAAATTGGTTTTGTATCTTCTTGAATGAAATACATCACAAACGAACTGTCAATATCCAATTTCATTTCATCTGCAATCTTTTCTGATAATAAAACCTCATCCATAATCGAATCTTTATTGATTCGAGGAAAGTATCCTTTTACCAAAAATTTTTCGAACCGAACCGAATCAAAGTCTGTTCCAACTCCCTTAAAAACAACTCCACTAAAGTTTTCTTTGGTGCGAATCACACCACTTTTATTCGCAATTGCTTGTACATGTTCAATCGCTGGAATAGATTTGAAGGTTGGATAAAAAGTTTGGTTAATCGTTAACGAATCCGAATTTAACGAGGTATTGCTATTGTAATTTCTAATGGTAATATGCCCATTAAAATCAGCCAACTTTTCTTTAATTGCCTTCCTTGCACCAACACCAGTGGAAATCGTCACCAAAGAAACGATTAAACCTAATGCTACGGCAATTTGACCTACACGAATAATGATACTCGATAAGTTATTTTTAGTATTTTTACCAAGCGCAATTTTTTTTGAAAACCACCAAGAAAAACTCAAATTATATATTTTTTTAAGATTAAAACTAACTTTAGGCTTTATCTTTCGCCTAAATTCAAATGATGAAAAACGAAATGAAAAACTTTGTCAAATATACATCAATTGCTTTACTTCTAAGTATTCCTTTTTTTAGTATTGCTCAAACTTTAAATCAAACAAATTCTACTTCTACAAATGAAATAAATGGTTTAGAAATTGGTTTGGGTGCAGAAAATGTGATGCAATATTTACCACTATTAAAAGATAAAAAAGTTGGAGTTGTATCTAATCAAACTGGAATTCTTAGAAAAATTTTAAAGAAAAAACCTTCTGATTATGATTATAAAAATACAATTCATATTGTTGATTTTTTAATTGATAATGGAATAAATGTTACTAAAATATATTCTCCAGAACATGGCTTTCGTGGAGATGCAGATGCTGGTGCTAAAATAAAATCTGGTGTTGATGCGAAAACAGGTTTACCAATTGTTTCACTTTATGGTGACAATAAAAAACCGAAAGCTAATCAAATTGCAGATGTAGATGTATTGGTTTTTGACATGCAAGATGTAGGAGCACGTTTTTACACCTATATTTCGACTTTACATTATGTAATGGAAGCTGCGGCTGAAAATGGTAAAAAAATAATTGTATTGGATAGACCAAATCCAAATGCACATTATGTAGACGGACCTGTAATGAAAAATGAGTATAAATCGTTTGTTGGGATGCACAATGTTCCGATTGTTTATGGAATGACCATTGGTGAATATGCGCAAATGATTAACGGTGAAGGTTGGTTAGCGAATGGCGTAAAAGCAAATTTAGAAATCGTTCCATTGCTTAATTACACACATCAATCTACTTATCATTTACCCGTAAAACCTTCTCCAAATTTACCAAATGTACATGCAATTAATTTGTATCCGAGTACTTGTTTATTTGAAGGCACAAATGTAAATGAAGGACGAGGTACAACTTTTCAGTTTCAGGTTTATGGTTCTCCTTTTTTGAAAAATATGCCGTTTCAATATACACCTGTTTCTAAACCTGGCGCAACAAGTCCAAAATTTAAAGATCAAGTGTGTTATGGTGAAGATTTATCTGATGTATCGTATCAATCATCTATTAATTTGAAATGGTTAATTAATGCGTATAAAAACAATACAAAACAACCTTTTTGGACGATGAATGGAAAAAAATTATGGATCGATCAACTTTCTGGAACAGATGAATTGCGTAAACAAATAGAAGCTGGCCTATCGGAAGAAGAAATAAAAGCAACTTGGCAAAAAGATTTGGAAGCATTCAAAAAAATAAGATCAAAATATTTGATTTACAAAGATTAAGCAATGTACAGAAATACAAATTCCAACTCAGATAAAAGTTGGGATTTGTATTTAATTTTATGAATTTAAGATTTTTCACCTACAACTTCAGCAATTGCTATACCCATATTTCTCACTTTTTCGTAGAGTTTTGTTGAACCTTTTTCTAATTCAATTGTTACTCTACCTTCACGCGCTTTTATTTCCAACACATCGCTTTCTCGCCAAACATAATTTTTTCCTTCTATAATTGGTTTACCAAACGTTTTTTCTATTTCTTTAATTGCTTTTGCTGATTTTGATCTATCAAAAATTACAGAATAAGAATACACTTCATTACTATCACTTACACTTACCGAAACATTAGAATGCGTTGTTGAACTTGATGTTTTTGAACTGGCATAAGATGTAGCCGTTTGTCCATTAACTAAGCTTGTACAAAAAACTACAGCGATTAAAATTATCTTTTTCATGTTTTTTTTTTATAAAAGTCTAAAAAAGATTAATTTATATTGGTTAATGCACGGTTAACGAAGAGTTAATATAAAAAACTCCAAGCAAATTTTGGAGTTTCTATTTTAAGAATTGACTGTCCCGTCCTGAAATAGCGATACAAAAAAGAAATCGTTATTATGGAAGAAAGAAGCAATTATGTCAAACGTACTC